>NC_009662.1:300000-387500 GCF_000010325.1 Nitratiruptor sp. SB155-2
TCTTTTTTGGTTTTGATATTGATATATGTTTGCCAAAGAACAATCATAAGTAGAAGAGCAATAGAGAGAAAAATGTAATAGAAAATATTTTTTATAGGCTGTATAACAGTATTGACTGTTTTGGGTAGATTGGTAGAAAAATCGATTGCAATAATTGCTTGCGTTTTTCCATGGTACTGAATAGGTTTGAGATAGGTACCCCATAGTGTTCCTATATCAAATTCTGAAATAATCTCTTCTGTATTACTATCATATACTTTGTTCCAACGTTTTTTATCAACATTCAATGGTGCGTCAAACTCACCTCTGTCACTTTTGCTCCCATCCAAAAGATACCTATATTTACCCTTTTTGTCTCTATAGAGCACATAGACATATTTAAATGTAGGAGTAATAAGCAGTGAGAGAGCTTCTTGAAGGTTTTTTCGTAATTGAGGATTTTTTTGAAGAGTTGGATAGAGATTATTGGGAATCTCTTTTTTTATGAGATCTTCTATATTGTTTGCAAAATATTTTGCTTGTTGGGTAAAAATATTTTCTATATTGGTTAGGAAATGTCTATTCGCATATGAAACTGTAAAAAAGAGATATGTTATTGAAATAAGAATAATAGTAATTAACAAAAAATATACATATTTATAGTTTTTCAAAAGGACTCCTCCTCATATTTTTGGAGTTCTTTTGGTAATATCAGATGATACTTTTGTAAATTTGGTTTAATAAAAATAAGGTTTGGCCGTCCTTTTTGCCAATAAAATCCACCTATAGCCTGCTCTTTGTAAATCTTTAAAAGATTGTATGAACCCACAAAAATCATTTTATCTGTTTTAATATTGGGTGTATGGTAAAGAATTAATATATCTGCATTCGATTTGTGAGTTAATTTTATATTCAATGGTAACAGTTTTAAAAGATCTTCTTTTGTTGGATCATCGGTCCATATTCTAATGATGGAGTCTTTTGGGAAAAGGGCTTTCAAGATCGTCGTATAGATTTTTTGTTCTGTCGTAAGAGGAGAACTCAACAAAAAGCATGTAAATACCAATATTAAAAAAAACTTTTTCAAAATAGATACTCCACATTGATCCAAAATTTTCTATCTGTTACAGGTATGGCATACGGAAAATTACGATATGCTTGTTTAAAACCTCTACCGAAAATATTTTCTCCCCGGATCCCAAGAGACAGATCTTTTGTAATGTGATATTTAATAGCCGCAGTATAATCAATTGATGCATCAACTTTAATACCAGCATATTCATAACTGCTTTTATAGATGAGTTCATTATACAGATCGAGTTTCCCATAAGTGTTGAATGCTTGAAAAAAAGCTCCGTATTTTGGGGAATATTCTATATTTTGATTATTGTATCCTCTAAAAATAGCCAATTTATATCTATTGAACAGATCTTGATGATAGTCATATTCTATAGAAAATGTGGTTTTTCTAATAACATTGCCACTATAATTTTGATATCCTGAAGGTGTGTAGAGAATAGGGTTTTTCGCTTTGTTAAAACCTAATTGGAAACGAAAAGAGTGTTGATCATCAAGTTTATATTGCAGACTAGATGCCAATGCAAATATTTCGGGCGGTTTTAGTTTGCTATTTGCTTTAAAAGGTATTTTATTAGGAGAGTAGAGTTTGTAGAAATCAATAGGTTGATACGTATCGATAAGAAAAATTTTGAATTTCCCATTGTTGAAGTTTTGTAAATATCCAATTCTTACTACCGATCTGTTTCTGTTTGGTACAACTTTGTCATATCGATAGAAATCTTGCTTGAAGGAGGCTACTACAGTTTTATATTCATCTATCTTGTATCTGTCTTCACAATATAATGAAAACAATTTCAGTCCGTTTCCATAGCTAGTCGTTGTAGTATCAAATCTCCCATCCATAGTAAATTTTTTATATTTATAAAATCCACCGAGTAAAATAGAATTTTTTCCATACTCAAAAAACCTTTCTGCAACCAATGAGAAGATATCGTCTTTAAAATGTGTTTTGTAATATGTTACTAATCCTAAGTTGCCGGCAGGAACTCCTGACGGATCAATATACGTTCTGTCATAATATAAGTTATCATAGGCAACTTGAAACTTGTAGTCATATTTGTTCGATGTTGTTATGTGGATATATTGATGCTGGGCTTCCAGTCCTCCACCATCAGGTGTATAGTTTCTACTATGTCCTAAAAAGGAATCACTCTTTTTTTTGTAATTGCCTATCTCGATTCTGTAATCGTTATAAAATATATTTGTATACATATTGTATCCATCTTTATCACTGCTTATTCTATGGTTGAGATGGAAATAGTCTTTATGATTGATATTTTCACTATTAACATATGCAAACCATGAAAGTTTGGTGTCAGTAGTATGTGCGTAGTAAAGATCCGTTTCGTAGCTATTTTTGTTATCCAAAAGAAGTCTAACTTTTCCACCCTCTTCACGTTCCGGTCGTTTTGTGTAGAGTTTAATAATAAAAAGACCAGTTTCATTGCCGAATTCAATAGAGGATGAACCTCTATAAAACTCGATATGATCGATATACTCTATCGGCATATCACCCCATATCAGTAATGCACTACCAAAAGAAGAAGAGGTCATATCATGATCATTTATATAAAGACGTATTGCACTAAGAGGTAGATATCCAGCTGAAGGAAATGAGAAGAGATGGACATTATTGGGAGTTCTTGTTAAATGAAGAAGACGGACTATCTTTAAAACATCAAGAAGTGTGCGTACCTGCATTTTTTCTAGATCGTCACGTGTGAAAATATCTATTAGCCCCGCACTCTCTTTTTTGGTAACTTTGGACAATTCCGATTCTTTTCTATATTCTTGCAGTAGTTTTTCTATGTTTTCACTGGCAAAAGAGTATAGAGTAAGCATAATCAGCATTAAAAATATTTTCATATGAACTCCAAAATATGAAAATGTCATGTTTAATTTAGTTTGAATAGGTTTGATTATATCAAAGCTATTTTTAAAAACGATATCAAGGAATATCAATGTTTTGTTGGATAGTCTTGTTGTATAACGTAAAAATTACATATTCTTTAATTTTGAATAAATATATAAGTTAGTTTTTGAGGATAGTGGTCAGAGGCGGGTTCGAACCACCGACACAGGGAGTTTTCTTCTCATCCAAAATTATGTATATTCTTTTAAGCCTCATTTCAATATTTTCTTAAAAAGCATTATGAGTACCATGTGTATTGGAATCATACACATATTTGACAAAAGATATTGGTTTATATATACTCATTCTTATGAAAAATATAAGATTTATGCTTCTTCTTTTACTTTCTTTATTTATCCTTGATTCAGTTACTACCACATTTATTCCTTTGCAGAGTGATATTCAAATTTTGTGTGAAGAAAAAAATAAAGATTATAATGAAAAGGAGGATTGCAATGACAAGGAGGAGCTAGAGGATAACATAAAATATCTAAGTCTAGATTCCATGTTATATATGATTCTAGAAAAAGTATTAAATTTTCGTGATACTGATTTATTTGATAACCACAATCTGCACAAAATCTTCAAACCCCCTATCGTATAGTATCTTTCCCCAAACATCTACAAAACTATACAAACACAATTAATTGAACAATAGGGAGATACTATGCAAGAAAAACTATTATTTTGGCGCAACAGGAATAATAATTTCAAAAATCACTATTTTAAAAAATTTGAAAACAGGCTAACTGATCTAGTCAAATACGGACAGCATCCAAAGGCACTTTTTATAGGCTGTTCAGACTCAAGAGTGATTCCAAATCTTATCACTCAAACCGATCCTGGTGATCTTTTTATCATCAGAAACGTTGGTAACTTTGTACCACCGTTTTCTCCAAATAACAGTTATCATGCGGTTGCTTCGGCGATAGAATATGCAGTTGAAGCACTAAAAGTTGAAGAGATAATTGTTTGTGGTCATACCCATTGTGGTGCAATCAACTCTCTCTATACAGGTTTGGATGAAAAATCTTTTGTTCATACTAAAAGATGGCTTGCACTAGGAAGCAAAGCAAAAGAGATGGCTGTATCTAAAATGAAAACAGATGAACCAACCTCTGAGCTCTTGCGATTGACTGAAAAATACTCTGTCATAACGCAAATAGAGAATTTATTGACCTATCCCACTGTTAAAGAGAAAGTAGAAACTGGAGAAATCATAATCCATGGATGGATTTATGATTTGGAAACAGGAGGCATCGAATATTTTGATATGGAATCCAAAGAGTTTAAACCATTTGAACAGAATAAGGAGCAGTAAATGATTTCAAAAAAAGATTTAACGGGAGATATTTTTGGTGGAATTACTGCTGCAATAGTTGCAATACCATTGGCACTCGCATTTGGATTGCAGTCAGGATTAGGTGCAATCGCAGGGCTTTATGGCGCAATAGCTTTGGGGATTTTTGCATCACTTTTTGGTGGGACGAAGACTCAAATTAGTGGCCCGACAGGGCCAATGACAGTTGTAACTGCCGGGGTTGTTATTACAATTACAGAGTATTATGGCTCTTTGGATGCTGCAATGGGAGCAATACTGTTAACTTTTGTACTGGCAGGTATTATTCAAATTCTTATGGGTGTTGTAGGTATAGGAAAATATATACGCTATGTGCCCTATCCTGTAGTTTCTGGTTTTATGAGCGGGATAGGCGTTATTATAATAATTTTACAAATATTTCCATTTTTTGGACTTGAATCTCCCAAGAAGATTTTGGACATATTGCACTCTCTCCATACTATTCCCGAAAAGATTAATCTTCAAGCAATGCTACTATCTTTAACGACTATCGCAATGATCTATCTTTTTCCAAAGGTTACAAAAAAGATTCCTCCAACACTGGTAGCTCTAGTTGTATTGACTATTGCCTCAACAATTTTAGGACTCAATGTTCCAATTATCGGTCACATACCTGAAGGATTACCTGAGATTAGGACAGAGATTTTCTCCTCTTTTGATTTTGATATAGTTACTATTATTTTAGTGCCGGCGATAACTTTGGCAGCACTTGGCGCTATTGACTCTTTGCTTACATCGTTGGTTGCAGACAATCTGACTAAAACCCAACATGATTCAAATAAAGAGCTTGTTGGTCAAGGTATCGGTAACGCAGTGGCAGGTCTCATTGGAGGTATACCAGGAGCCGGTGCAACAATGAGAACAGTTGTCAACATTAAAGCAGGTGGACGTACACAGCTTTCTGGAGTGATTCATGGGGTTGTTTTGCTGATTATCCTTTTAGGTGCTGGGGAATATGCAAAACTTATTCCTATACCAGTTTTAGCAGGAATTTTGATTACGGTAGGGATTGGGATTATTGATTACAAGGGTTTGAAACATATAATGCATGTGCCAAAAGCAGATGCCGCGATTATGATAATTGTATTGTTTGTGACGGTATTTGTCGATCTTTTGCAAGCAGTGGCTGTTGGAATGATTTTAGCTGCATTGCTCTTTATGAAAAATATGAGCGATCTTGCTGAGAGTAAATCTTTTAGCTCACTTTTAGAAGATTTGTATCACTCTAAAGTCTTACCAGATGAAAAAGAGATTATTGAAAAATTTGGTAAGCAAGTATATATTCAACATTTTGAAGGTCCAATCTTTTTTGGGTTTACATCATATTTTAAACAGTTGATTCAGAAACTTCCAGACGTGAAAGTTGTTATTTTTCGTATGGAAAATGTTCCATTTATTGATCAAAGTGGACTGTATGCGATTGAAGATGCGCTTTTAAGTTTACAGGATAAAGGTATAAAAGTTATTTTTACAGGACTTCAAGAACAGCCCAAAGACCTATTAACAAAGGTCAAATTGATACCATCATTGGTCAAGGAAGATGATATTTATGAAAATTTTGGTGAGGCTGTCAAAGCAGTCTCTACGTATTTAAAATAGAAAGTTTGCTGAAGATAATTTTTTATCTTCAGCAAATATAGAATTTGTCATATCTGAATTCTTATCTGCCATAAAACAAAATCAACTTTTTTAATATCTGATTTGAAACATTCCATGGAATGGAGTTGAGATTAAACATGATTGTAAGAAAGTATAACAAGAAGCCAAATAAAGTAGAAAGCAAGACTTGTGGATTTATATGATCAAAGAGGAGGAGCTATAAGAGCAGTTTTTGCAAATTGGTAAGTCTTTGGAGGATCGGTAATACTTACTAAAGTAGAGAGACAAAATATGAACAGGTACTATCGGAGCGTAATGTAAAGAGCTGGATTCCATTTTTGTTCATTTTTATAGCTGAAAAGTAGACTCATCAAAATATTGAGTATTAGCCTTGAGCTAAACGGATCATTTTTGGCAGAAACAGGATGAGAAACGAAAGTATTGAAGCGACAGCAATAGAAAATACGTCTATCTTAACACTTAAAATGATATACCATACAGCTGCAATTATAGGATATCTTGCATCCAAACGCAGTATGTACAGTAAAACAACTATCAAACCCAATAGTGTAAATGTAAATTCCATACAATCATTATAACAATTTCTTGGAAAATCAAAGTGGATATAACTTTTGGGTTTCTATATTATGGGGACTTTGGAGTGGTGGCCAGAGGCGGATTCGAACCGCCGACACAGGGATTTTCAGTCCCTTGCTCTACCTACTGAGCTATCTGGCCAAGCGAAGTTGAATGAAATTATACTTACAAATGTTGAAAATCAGCTTAAAACAAGTTGTTTGAACGTTTCTCCGCGTTCCTTATAGTTTTTGAACTGATCGAGACTGGCGCATGCTGGAGAAAGAAGTGCAATTTCTCCTTCTTTCATGCTCTTTTTTATCATATTGACGGCTTTTTCTAAAGTTTTGGCACTATGGGCAGGTATACGATATTTTTTTGCAAGTTCTGTGATATGTGGTTCAGCTTTTCCAATTGCGTAGATTTCTACATTGGGAAGTTTTTTGATTAAAGGTTCTAGATCTACGCCTTTATTATCACCTCCAAGGATAAGATGGATCTTTTTATCTTTATGTTGTGAAACTGCAGCTAAAGTAGCATCGATGTTTGTGGCTTTACTGTCATCAATCCAGACTCTCCCCTTTGTATCCCTAAACACTTCTTGTTTATGTGGATCGAGAGAAAAATGGTTGATTGCTTCATAATCGATCATGTGAAACACTATTTTTTTCACAGCAAGTGCCAAGAGGGCATCGAGTAAAAAAGCGCCGTGAAAGTTGATTTTATATGGATCTATATTGAAACGATCACATAGATCATCGATACCTTCATAGCCTATGAGATAGCCATTGCTAGAGACATGTTCATACTGTTTTGGTACAAGTGCTACTTCTCCCTCTTTGAGTTTTGAAAGTGGTTTAAGTTTTGCCTTTTCATACGCTTCAAAACTTTCATGCCAGCTGATATGATCTGGTGTAATGGGAAGTAAAACATACAGATTTGGTTTGGCTATTTTCGTATAGTGCAATGTAAAAGAGCTTGTTTCTAAAACCCATATCCTTGCATGTTGATCGAGTTCGGCCAAAGGTGTACCGATATTGCCTCCTGCTACCGCTTTTTTTTCTGATAAAAGATGCGTAATCATCTGGGTCGTTGTCGTTTTTCCATTGGTCCCGCTTACCCAGATGCTATAGGGCATTTGTGAGGCAAAGAGATCATATTCACTTACTATTTTATTTTTGGCTTTTTGGATGGCAGGATGAGAGGGAGGAATGCCAGGGCTCGGTACGACAATAGTAAATGCATCAGGATCAAAAGAATGAAAGGGTTGATGTAAAAAACCCTCTTCGTCGTGGTAAGGCTCTGGTATATTTTCGAAAATCACAACGTTTCCAAACTTTTTTGCCAACGCTTTCGTTGTTTTACCAAATCCTAAAAGTGCTATCATTACCGTATCTTTAGGGTGATAAGTGCTATAAGGTTTGAAATCAGAGCAATGATCCAAAACCGAACGATGATTTTGCTCTCATTCCAGTTTTTCTGTTCGAAATGGTGATGAATAGGCGCCATAAGAAAGACCCGCTTCTTTCTTAATTTGAAGCTTCCAACCTGGATGATAACGGAGAGTGCTTCCATGACAAAGACAAAGCCTATAAGAATGAGTAGGACTTCACTTTTTGAGATGATAGCCATATATCCTATGAAAGCTCCCAGGGTCAGACTGCCGCTATCTCCCATGAAAACCTCTGCCGGATGGCAGTTGTACCACAAAAATCCGATCAGGCTTCCTGCAAATGCAGCGGCTATGATGCTCACTTCTCCAACGCCGATAATTTTTGGAAGCAAAAGATAGTGACTCAAAACCGCATTGCCCGTAATATAGGTAATAATGGCAAGTGTCGTAAGAGCCATGATGGAAGGAACGGTAGCCAAGCCGTCCAGTCCGTCAGTAAGGTTGACGGCGTTGGATGTGGCAACAATAACAAGTGTCCAAAAAAGAATTCCAAATATTTTCATATCCAAAAGGGGGTATTTATAAAAGGGGACATAAAGGTTGCTATTTAAATGGGCATATTCATATAGAAAGAGTGAAACGACAAATGCCACTAAAATTTGTAAAAAGAACTTCTGTTTTGCACTCAGTCCACTTTGGTTGGATCGTTTGGTGATTTTGCCATAATCGTCTATTACGCCTATAGCCAAAAATCCAAGTATGGTTAAAAAACCTCCTAGTACATACGGATTGTGTATTTTGACGGTGAGCAAAGAAGCAAGTAGTGCAGAAAATATAAATACCACTCCACCCATCGTAGGGGTATTGGCCTTTTTTTTGTGATGTTCCGGAGCCAAAGAGTAGATTGGTTGATAAGAACTTTTTTTCATCGCCCAGCGGATAAATTTTGGCATCAGGTAGAGTGTAAGGAAAAACGCGAAAAAAAAGGCGATACCGGCTCGTACTGTGATGTATTGGAAAATGTTGATATGGAAAATTGAATAGAAATAGTAGAGCATCGTTTGCCTTGATACAGTTAAAGTGATTTGAAGAGAAATATTACTAAAATTTAGGTAAATATTTGGTAAAAGGAGTGCAATGCAATTTAGCGGAAAAAATGTTTTAGTAACTGGTGCAAGCAGGGGGATTGGTGCACAGATCGCAAAAGTTTTGGCTGGATATGGCCTAAAGGTTTGGATCAACTATCGAAGTGGGGCCGAAGCAGCCGATAAGATACAAGCTGAAATCGAAGCAGCCGGTGGAGAAGCGGCGGTTATCGGATTTGATGTGAGTGATGAAAAAGCTTTCATAGAGGCTATCAAAACGATTATCGATAGTGATGGGGAACTAAGTTATCTTGTCAATAATGCCGGTATTACCAAAGACAAACTTGCTATGCGCATGAGCGTAGAAGATTTTGAAAGTGTCATACGAGCCAATTTGACGAGTGCTTTCATAGGATGTCGAGAAGCTCTCAAAGCGATGAGCAAAAAACGATTTGGCAGTGTTGTAAATATCTCCAGTATCGTAGGCGAAACAGGAAACGCTGGACAGGTGAACTACAGCGCGAGTAAGGGTGGGATGATTGCGATGACAAAATCCTTTGCCCTTGAAGGGGCTGCACGAGGCATTCGTTTTAACTGTGTGACTCCCGGATTTATCGCAACCGATATGACCAAAGAGCTCAAAGAGGAGATCAAAGAAGCCTATATATCCAAAATTCCACTAAAGCGATTTGGTGATCCCAAAGAGGTTGCCGAAGCGGTTGCTTTTTTACTGAGTGATGGTGCTGGTTACATTACAGGAGAGACGATTAAGGTTAATGGCGGAATGTATTTATAAGGAAAATTTTGATACAATCATGCGAATACAATACAGATAAGGAGTCATAATGGCAGATATTTTCGAACAGGTCAAAGAGGTTGTTGTAGAACAACTCAACGCAAATCCTGATGAGGTAAAACCTGAGTCTCGATTTGTAGAAGATTTGAATGCAGACAGTTTAGATGTTGTGGAATTGGTAATGGCTTTGGAAGAGAAATTTGGTATCGAAATTCCTGATGAAGACGCAGAAAAGATTCAAACAGTCGGTGACGCAGTAAAATATATCGAAGAACACAAATCTTAAATCAAGTGGGGCAAGCCCCCTTGGTTTTTAGTGAGTTTGTACAATTGACTAAAGATCAAGGATAGGGAGTAGTTTTGAGAAGAGTTGTTGTAACCGGTCTTGGAATGATCAATTCTTTGGGACATGACAAAAAAAGTTCATTCGAAGCGATTATTAATGGAGAGACAGGAGTTGATCATATAACACTTTTTGACCCTTCTAATCAATCAGTGAAAATTGCTGCGGAAGTGAAAGATTTTGATCCTACAACGGTACTCGATCCAAAAGATGTAAAAAAAGCGGACCGATTTATCCAGCTAGGCATTAAGGCGGCACGTGAAGCGATGGCAGATGCCGGATTTGATGGCGAGGTAGACAATGACAGATTCGGTATCAGTTCAGCATCCGGTATCGGAGGACTTGCGACGATCGAAAAAAATTCTGTTGTCTGCAATACAAGAGGTCCGAGAAGAATTAGTCCATTTTTTATCCCTTCAGCGCTTGTAAATATGCTTGGTGGTTTTATATCTATCGAACACAAACTCAAAGGTCCCAATCTTTCCAGTGTGACAGCCTGTGCTGCAGGGACTCATGCGATTACAGAAGCTGCTAAAACAATCATGCTTGGTGGTGCTGACAGAATGCTTGTTGTGGGCTCTGAAGCTGCTATTTGCCCTATTGGTATAGGTGGATTTGCTGCGATGAAAGCACTTTCTACCTATAATGACGATCCCAAGCACGCATCACGTCCTTTTGATGCCAAAAGAAACGGTTTTGTGATGGGAGAGGGCAGCGGTGCACTGGTATTGGAAGAGTATGAGGCAGCCAAAGCAAGAGGGGCAAAAATCTACGCCGAACTTATAGGTTTTGGTGAAAGTGGTGATGCGAACCATATCACGACTCCAGCCCCTGAAGGCGAAGGTGCCTATAGAGCCATGAAAGCCGCGTTGGCGATGGCCGGAGTGGATAGAGTTGACTACATCAATGCTCACGGGACTAGTACGAAGTACAATGATTGGTATGAAACGATGGCGATCAAAAAGCTGTTTGGTGGGAAAGAGAACTGTCCTCCGGTAAGCTCTACAAAGGGTCAAACGGCGCACTGCCTCGGTGCAGCCGGAGCGATTGAGGCGGTCATTACTCTTATGGCGCTGACAGAAGGGGTTATTCCCCCAACGATCAATTATGAAGAGCCAGATCCAGATTGTGATCTGGATTACGTGCCAAATGAAGCAAGAAAAGCCGATTTGGAAATTGTGATGAGCAACTCTTTTGGATTTGGCGGCACAAACGGTGTTGTCGTATTCAAAAAGGTTTGATCTTGGCGACATACCTCGATTTTGAACAAAAAATCAAAGAGATTGAAAATGAACTCGAAGCGGCAAAAGCAAGAGGCGATACTGCCGCTATCGAGATTTTTGAAAAAGACCTGCAAAAAGAGGCTTCCAAAACTTATAAAAATCTAAGTGACTACCAAAAGCTTCAGCTTGCAAGACACCCCGATAGACCTTATGCCCTTGATTACATCCGCCTCATTTTGGATGATGCATATGAAATCCACGGAGACAGATGTTTTCGTGACGATCCTGCGATCCTTTGCTACCTTGGGTACATCGATGGCCAAAAAACTCTTGTCATAGGGGAACAAAAAGGGCGAGGCACGAAAAACAAGCTCAAAAGAAACTTTGGAATGCCTCATCCCGAAGGATATCGAAAAGCACTTCGAGCCGCAAAGATGGCAGAAAAATTCGGGCTCCCTATTTTAATGCTGATCGATACGCCAGGAGCGTATCCTGGGATAGGAGCCGAAGAGAGAGGGCAAAGTGAAGCGATAGCGAGGAATCTTATTGAGTTCAGCATGCTTGATACTCCCACTATCTCTATCGTAATAGGTGAAGGCGGAAGCGGGGGAGCGCTTGCCATCGGTGTTGCTGATAAGTTGGCAATGCTGAAATATTCTGTTTTTAGTGTCATCTCGCCTGAGGGGTGTGCAGCCATCCTTTGGAATGATCCGGCAAAGGTTGAGCAGGCCACGAAAGCTTTGAAAATAACTGCAGAGGATTTGAAGGAATTGGGACTTATCGATGATATTATCGATGAGCCCTTTATGGGCGCCCATCGAGACAAAGAAGGCGCAGCAAAAGCCCTGAAAGAGTATTATCTGCAAAATATTCGAGAGCTCATGCAGATGGATCCTAAAGAGCGTCTAGAAAAGCGGTATGAGAAATTGATGAAAATGGGCAGGTTCAAAGAGTAGTGCGTATCCCTCGAAAAAGAGGGAGATTTTTACAGTCCATGTTCTTTTTTGTATTGCATGACGATAGCGTATGCTTCATCTTTGAGTTTTAGTTTTTCCAGTTTCAGTTTTTCAAGCTCCAGGTCTTCCATGTGTTCGCGGCCCTCTTCTACATCTTTGACGATCTTTTTCAGTTCCTCGTGTCGTTCGATGATCTTATCGAAATGAGGGTTTTCCTGTCTTATTTTTTGAATCAATTCTTGTGGAAATTCTTCTAACATGTTTGCTCCTTTTTTCTTTTCAATTGTATCATTTAGGTTCTGTATTCTGCATTAATTTTGACATACTCATAGCCAAGATCGCAGCCATATGCTGTAAATTTTCCATCACCTAGACCTAGATCACAATGGATGACAAATTCATCCTGTTTCATGACAATGTGCGCTTTTTTTTCTCGCGCATCGTCAAAAAGGTTTCTTCCTCTTTCATAAACAACGATATCCCCTATAGCGATCGTGAGTTTCTTTTCATCACACTCTATGCCGCTGGCACCGATGGTAGATGCGATTCTTCCCCAGTTTGGATCTTCACCGAAAAGCGCTGTTTTCACTAAAAGCGAATTTGTAAGGGCTTTGGCGGCAATTTGAGCATCTTTGTCGTTGGCTGCGCCTGTAATTTTAAAGGCTACCAGTTTGTTCGCTCCCTCTCCATCTTTGACAATCTGCAAAGCAAGATGGTGCATGATGGTGTGAAGAGCGTATTCGAAAGCCTCTTTTTCATATACTTCGCTTTTTCCGTTGGCCATTAAAAAAACAGAATCGTTTGTAGAGGTGTCTCCATCAACACTGATCGCATTGAAAGTGGTTTGTGCATGTTTTTGAAGAAGAGGCTTCATCACCTCTTCGGGAACTTTGGCGTCGGTTACAATGAAACAGAGCATTGTCGCCATCGTTGGGTTGATCATTCCGGCGCCCTTGGCAAATCCTGCAATATGAAAAGATGTGCCATCTTCAAGTTCCACTTTGAATCCCATATATTTTGGAAAAGTATCGGTAGTCATGATGGCTTTTGCGAAATTTTCACTATTTTGAGCGTTCAAATCAAAAGATAAAGCCGCATTGATGATTTTCTCTTTTGGAAGTCGAACGCCGATGACTCCGGTAGAGCTCATAATGGGATTGTGCAAGGGAAATTTTGTTTGAAGGGATGATAGAACCTCTTCGATATCTTCAATACCCTCTTCGCCTGTCATGGCGTTGGCATTTTTGGAGTTGACCAAAATGAAATTGCTTGTCTGTATGGCGTTTTTTTGGAAATGCTTAATGGGTGCAGCTTGAAATCTATTTCGCGTAAAGATGGCCGCAACATGGGCTGGAGTATCTGAGTAGAGAAATCCAACATCGAGCCCATTTTTTTTAAGCCCGGCCATTACTCCGTCACAATAAAAACCTTGCACATGTTCAATCGGGTTTTGTATCGGAAAGAGTTGGAAGCGCATGACAAGCCTTTGAAAAAAGTGGGGAAGGAAAGGGGACCTGTATTACAGGTCTACTTGAAAATTTTTCTTTTTAAGAATTCTAAGACCCTTTGCAGATACTTTTATCTTTTTCTTAGTGCCGTCTGGAAGCGTAACACGTACAGTTCTTATATTTGGTAAAAATCTTCTTTTTGTCTTATTGTTTGCGTGGCTGACATTGTGACCAGTGATCGGTTTTTTGCCAGTTACTTGACATTTTTTGGACATCGCCTTCACCTTTATTTGGTTTTTTTGAGTTTTGAATGATATGAAAAAAATGATTAAGAATAGCTTAATTTAAACTAATTTTTAGCTTTTGCTTTTGGTATAATTATACCAATTTTACCCAAAGGATATGAATGCTCGTAGCCCCAAGTATACTCAGTGCCGATTTTGGAATTTTGGCTAAAGAGGTGATCGATATTTGCGAAGCTGGTGCGGATCTTGTTCATGTGGATGTGATGGATGGCCATTTCGTACCAAATATGACTATCGGACCGGTTGTTGCCAAAGCAGTTGCTGCAGTGGCTACGAAGCCTTTGGATGTGCATCTGATGGTGGAAGACAATAGCTTTTTTGTCGATCTTTTTGCCCCACTGAAGCCAAAATATATTTCGTTTCATTACGAAAGTGAACAGCATCATCATAGAGTTGCGCAAAAAATAAGAGATTATGGTATCTCTCCTGCAATTGTCATCAATCCAGCAACTCCGGTTAATGTGCTTGAAGAGATCATCAAATATGTAGATATGGTCCTTTTGATGAGTGTCAATCCCGGTTTTGGAGGGCAGAAGTTTATCCCGGTTTTTGACAAAATCAAACAGACGAAAGAACTGATTGAAAAGCATAATCCTTCGTGTCTTATCGAAGTGGATGGAGGAGTGAGCGATAAAAACATCCATGAGCTGAAAGCCGCCGGTGTTGATGTAGCGGTTGCTGGAAGTTATGTCTTTGGACACAAGGACTATGCACAGGCAATAGCAAGTCTCAAGGTATAATGTGCGAGTAAAGATCTGCGGTATTACAAATCTTGAAGATGCACTTGTTGCGATAGAAGCCGGTGCAGATGCTTTAGGATTTGTATTTTATGAAAAATCTCCCCGCTACATTCATCCCCAAGAGGCAAAAATAATCAGCAAAAAGCTTCCTCCCTTTGTGGAACGGGTTGGACTGTTTGTTCACGAAGAACCTGTAAAGATCGATGAAATCTGCTCATATTGCAATATGAGTCTTGCCCAGATCCATTTTGACGTGGAAGAGTCTTTTTTTGAAAAGCTTCAAACAAAAGCGTTGCCAGTAGTCCGAGCAAAATGTGCTGAAGATATCTTACAATTTTCCGATCGCTACAGGTTGGTAGATGCGTATGTACCGGAGTTTGGAGGAGCCGGTCGAAGAGTGGCACTGGAGTGGTTCGAAAATATAGACTGCTCAAAAATCGTTTTGGCAGGAGGTCTTAGTCCAAAGAACGTTTCGGAAGTGAAACGGTACGGTTTTTACGGTGTAGACGTAAGTAGTGGAGTAGAGGCTCGAAAAGGAAAAAAAGATCCCCAAAAAGTTCGAGAGTTTATCCAAAAGGCAAAGTTTGAATAAACTGGAAAAACTGGCTTTCAAATTGACCAAAAAATCGATGCAAAAAGAGCAGTTTTTTGGGCTTTTGCAAAATCTTTTTGGCATGTTTGAAGATCCTCAAATTATTTATGAAACACTCAAAGCCAGAGGATTCCCTTTGGATGAAAAAGAGAATACAATTTTTTTGAAAACAGCGATAACGCCATACCAAGAGCAGGAATTTGTCGTTGTCGATATAGAGACAAACGGGAGTAAACCAGAGTTTTCTCAAGTGATCGAGATAGGAGCCATCAAATTCAAAGGCAATACAATCATTGATCGTTTCGAGAGTTTTATCTATGCCGAGGATGTTCCGGAGTATATCAGTAAATTGACCGGCATCCTTCAAGAGGATCTGGAAAATGCACCATCTCAAAAAGAGGTGCTGCTTTCGTTTAAAGAGTTTTTACAAGATGCTGTTTTTGTTGCACACAATGTACGTTTCGACTACAATTTTATTTCAAGTAAACTGGAACAGCTCGGTTTGGAAAAATTGGCCAATAGAAAGCTTTGTTCCATCGATCTGGCAAGAAAAACGATTGAGAGTGAACGTTACGGGTTGGAGTTTCTCAATGAGACACTCGGCATCAATACGGCTGTGAGCCATCGGGCATATGCTGATGCGTTAACGGCGTATAAAATTTTACAAATGTCCTTTGAAAAACTGCCAAATGAAGTGAAATCGACAGAGGATTTGATCAAATTTAGCAAAAGTGCGAAACGAAAAAAAGTGAAAAAGACTACAAAACTTTCTGAATCAACTTTGCCCCAAGCAGATCCCCCCAGTTGTTCACAGCAGTCCTGAACATATCCAAAAAGCGATCAACGGTAATGATGAGCGCTATGGCTTCAACAGGGAGTCCTACACTGTCAAGCACCATTGTCATCATAATGAGTCCTGCTCCCGGAATCCCAGCCGCTCCGATAGAAGCGAAAGTGACGGTGATGAATATGGTGATTTGCTGAGCCAGACTTAATTCTACCCCGCTGATATTTGCGATGAACAGAACTGCAATCGATTCATACAGAGCAGTTCCATCCATGTTGATAGTGGCTCCCAGTGGTAAAACGAATCCAGCTACTTTTTTACTCACCCCTCCTTTTTCTTCTGCAACTTCAAGACTGACAGGAAGTGTTGCAGAGCTTGAAGCAGTAGAAAAGGCGATCAAAGGTGCCTCTTTTATCTGAAGAAAATAGCGATATGGGTTAAATCTTCCAACGAAATATCCAATGGATGGGAGGGTGACAAGAGCATGAAACATTAAAGCCAGAAGAACCGTTAATACATAGCTGTATAGCTCAAAAATCGGTTCCAATCCATTCTTGGCTACCGTTGCCGCAATGAGAAAAAAGACACCAATCGGTGTTAAAGCGATAACCCATCTTGCAAGAACCATCATCGCATCATTGATACTATCAAAGAAGTTGTAGAGCACTGTTCGTTTCGTTTGTTGAATAAAAAGAGCGGCTACTGCGAAAAGAATCGTAAAAAAGATGATTGGCAAGATTGCTCCTTTGCTCAATGCTTCAAAGATATTGGCTGGAATAAAGGAGAGCAAAAAGTCCGAGAGTGAGAGCTCTTTTTTTTCGATCGTTACATTTTGCGGAATTTGCAAGAGGTGTTCGCCGGAACCTGGATTGATAAGATGAAAGATAACGATTCCAAGTAACACTGCGAGAGCAGTCGTACTCAGATAATACAAAAAGGCTTTTACTCCAATGGACTTGAGTTCCTCTTTACCACTCAAAGAGGCAATAGCGATAAATATAGAAGCAAATACCAAAGGAATGATAAGCATTTTTAGAAGTTTTAGATAGATATCTCCAACTGCTTTGAGTTCAGTTGAGAGAGCAGGGAAGAAGTAACCAAAGGCGATCCCTGCTCCAATAGCAATGAGTGTGAGATTTTCTACGCTAAATAGCTTTTTACGAGCCATGAGCCTCCATACAGAATGAGAATAGCAGCGAGATAGATGGCGCTTGTTCCAAAAACGTTTGCTCCCTGGCATGAAGTACAATTTTTATATTTTGTAGTTTCATATTTTGCGTACAGAGCAAAAACAATGAGCCATATGAACTCTATGAAAAAAAGTAACGTGTTGTACGTCAAAACGAATTTTGCAAAATTTGCAAAAGTAGAGAGGATGAGCAAGATAAAATGACCTACTAAAAAAAGGCGCAGCGCTGTTAAGATTCTATCTTTTATGAAATAGGTAGGACAGGTGTCTCCATAACTACCATACTCTTTGAAAAACTTTTTCTGCTCCTTTTTTGAGAGCTTATCAAACAGGTACCCGCCAAATACCATATCGATCTTTCGCTGAAGCAGGACCGCTTCATCATCTTTGGCTGTATAGAATTTTTGGTTGCCTTGAAGATCTTCGTACATGACTTTTATAACAGGATAGCGCTGGACGGTTACTTCTATGTTTGGTAAACTCTCATCACTCTCCGTTGAAGCGAAATATTGCCCCTCTTTGCCGTAGATTGTTGGGTTGATCATTACTTCATAGGTGCCATCTTTCTTTTTCAGAACAATAATGCGTAGAGGTTCGCCGATTTGGATAGCGGCTAGTGCCTGGAGGTTGTTCTCTTCAATTGTCTTTTTTATCTCTTCGACGATTTCATTGATTTTTGGATCTTTAAAATCTCGAATAAGACCAGAAATTTGCAATAGTGTATGGTCAGGATAAGTTAGAATCTTTGCCATCGGGTTCCTTTTGAGGTACAAGGGGCGAAGCCCCTCGTTTTAATGGTGAGATTTAGAAACGACTGCCAACATTTTGAGGTTGATGATGATAAATCTGATAAATTGCCAGATTTTGCATGTTCTTAAAAACCTTTGGAAAGGCCCTGGAATCATTGTTCCGTATGTTTTGTCGTCGTATGGTTTGATGTTTTTTTGAACGTCTAAATAATCTTTTGCCATAATTGCTCCTTTTTCTTATTCAGGGATGAGTGTCCATCCTGGTTTGAGTTGCGCTTTCCACATAAACATATAGTGCAAGATGTGTTTGATCCAGTGACCTGCAAGACCGATCTCACCAAAAGTGTATTCTGGATCCCGTCCAGTTCCTGGGAATCTGTCATAATCTGGTACAACCGGGTACACTGTCAATGCCACGGCTGAACCGTTCCATACACTCTTACCAGTAGAAGCTACACATGCTGCACCCATCTCTGCCATGGAAGCGTGATGCCCTTTTTCTTTTACTTCTTCTAGACTGTATTTTCCTTCGATGACATCACATACTGTTCGTGCAACAGTTTTACCGATGATTCCTGAAGGCATACCGGTTCTTGGAGGTGCCGGAGTGATTGGCGTACCATTGACAGATTTTGCCGGTTTGGATATTGGATGAGGTGGTGCAAACGCGATACCTACTGCGAACATATTTGCGTAATCTGGGTTTTGATAATATCTTGGCCAGTCGCTCGCTTTCCACTCTTCAAACGGTTTTGGCGTATAGTCTGCATCCACTTTCATAAAGCCGTTTGGTGCGAAAACTTTATCGGTGATATCGTTTCCAGCTTTATCATAGGCTTTGAGTCCTACACCGCTAAATGGAGGAATGAGCATCGCAAAGTCAAATGTTTCTTCACCTTCCGTTCCATCGAGAAGTTCGTACTGGAGTTTTCCTTTTTGAACCTCTTTAACGTGCGCACCTGTAATCCAGTCAACGCCACGTTCTGCAAATAAAGATTCAGCCAAAACTTTGGAACTGACGATATGGCCACCCCATTTGATATGAAGACCTGCTACACCGAAGTCTCCAAGGAACTGCTCGTTTGAGATCCATTTAATTTCCGCTTTGTCTCGGACCCCAGCTTCTCTGAGTTCATGCTCGATGTTGAAGATATACTCGAATGCCGCCCCTTGGCAGGTACACATACCATGACCTGTACCGATGAGGAATTTTACTTTTTCCCCTTTTTTCATTCGCTCAATCGCATTTTGAAAGTGGTTGTTCGCTTCAGCGGCGTGTTGATACGTACATACGGAAAGGGAGTAACCTTCATCTGGTCCAAGTCCAGGAGTCGCCGCAAAATTGAGTTTAGGACCTGTAGCATTGATAAGATAGTCGTACTCTACCTCTTCTGTCTGACCTTTTTTGTTTGGATCAGTATATTCGATCGTTACATATGGTCTATCGCTTCCCTCTTTTCCTTCCGGATGAATTGAGACAGCTTTTGCTTGCCGAAAATCGATGCCAGCTTTTTGATAGACAGGAGCCAATTCAAAAATAACATCTTCTGGTTTCATCTCGCCGACACCGACCCAGATATTGGAAGGGATCCAGTTCCATTTGCTGTTCGGAGATACTACTACTACTTCATGTTTGTCGCCAAGCCAATGCTTCGCAAAAGTAGCAGCAGTATGTCCTGAGACACCAGCACCTAATACAACGATTCTTGCCATATTTGCCCCTTTTTTGAATTTCGATACACATTATTATAGGGCGATAGAGTTTAAAATAAAATTATGAGGAATATAAACTAATTTAATCGACTAAGTATGTGATGAGCAAAACTTATTTTTATAATAATAATTCCTTATGATATAGAGTTGATGTACTCATTTTTGAAATGGACATACCGTTGTGCGCTGGCATATAATTCAGCGACTTCTTCTTCACTCAGTTCCCGTACTACCTTGGCGGGGCTTCCGAGTATCAGGCTTCTTGGAGGAAATTTCTTTCCACCAGTCACCAAAGCTCCCGCACCGACGATAGACTCTTTTCCTATAACCGCTCCGTCTAAAATCGTTGAATTCATACCGATTAAACAGGCATCTTCAATAGTACAACCATGGAGCATCACTCGATGACCCACCGTCACATCGTTTCCTATTATAGTTGGATAGCCGTCACTCATATCCGCTTTTTTGTAGTGGGTAACATGGATCATGGTGAGGTCCTGGATGTTGGTGCGATCACCGATTTTGATATAGTGTACATCCCCTCGTACCACACATCCAAACCAGATGGATACATCTTTGCCCATGGTGACATTTCCTATAATGGTTGCATCGGGTGCGATCCACGTTCCTTCATCTTTTGTTGGGAACCACTCTTTGTACCGTAAAAGCATCAACTCTCCTTTAGTAATCTTCTAGCGAGCCTTTTGGCTTTTGAAGTGCTGTTCTTTTGATGTGTGGAGTGAAGCAGTTTAGCATACTCTTCCATCAGCCGTTGTGAATCGATAGGCGGTTTGTTGGGTTCGGGCGTTTTTTTAATATAGTTGCCGTCAGGTAAAAGTACCCGTGCTTTGACATTGTCTTTAAGCTGAATGTTCAGTATCTCAATGAGCCTTTCGGCAATATCTTGATCAAAAATAGGATTCATAAGCTCTATTCTTCGCTCCAGATTTCTTGGCATCCAGTCGGCACTGGAGATAAAAACTTGCGGTTTCGCATGTCTAAAATAGAAGATCCTGGCATGCTCCAGATATTTGCCGACGATGGAGATGACCTGGATATTTTCACTGATTCCTTCTATACCCGGCCGTAGACAGCAGATACCCCGGACGATGAGATCGATTTTTGTTCCGGCCATACTCGCTTTGTAAAGTGCGACGATGATATCGGAGTCGACCAAAGAGTTCATTTTTGCGACGATATGACCTTCTTGCCCCCTTTTTGCTTCCTCTTCGATCATCTGCAGTAGCTTTGGTTTGATCTGATACGGAGACATATAGAGTGTGCTCAGTTTTGTCTTTTTGCTAAATCCGGTGAGAAAATGGAAAAATTTTGTTGCATCGTCCACAATTGCCTTTTGAGCGGTAAATAGGCTCACATCAGTGTAAATTTTAGCTGTTTGGGGATTGTAGTTTCCCGTAGCAAGATGTACATACTGCCTGAGTCTGTCTCCATCTTTTTTGATAACTTGTGCTATCTTTGCATGGACTTTAAATCCTGGGATTCCGAAAATAACATGAGCTCCGGCTTTTTCCAGTTCTCTGGCCCAGATGAGGTTGTTCTCTTCATCAAATCTCGCTTTGAGTTCCACCATGGCCGTTACCTGTTTACCGCTTTCGGCTGCATCTATGAGAGCCTTGACGATGGGGGAGTTTTTTCCGACGCGGTACAAGGTCATCCGAATAGCCAACACATTTGGATCTTTACTCGCTTCAGAGATAAACTTCACTACTGGATCAAAACTTTCGTATGGATGATAGAGCATTACATCTTCATGATCGATAATGGAAAAAATGGGTTCTCCTGAATCCAAAGGTGGCAAAATCTTAGGAGTATACGGCTCAAAAAGTAGATGAGGAAAGTTTTTGTTACTGACAATCTCCCATAAACCTGCAAGATTGAGTGGAATTGTATGTCGGTAGATATCTTCCCCGTGGATATGGAGATGTTCATTTAAAAAAGCTATGAGATCTTCGTCTGCATTGGCTCCGATCTCTAGACGAACGATCTCACCTTTTCTTCGAAGTTTTAACCCTTCTTCCAAAAGCTCCATGAAATCGTCCGCTTCCTCTTCTTCTATCTCGATATCAGCGTTTCTGGTAACACGAAAAGGTGTACTTGCGAGTGTGTTGTAACCAGGAAACAAAGAGTTTATATGGGCTTGTACGATGGATTCGATAGGGATGTATGTCGCTTCGCCTAGCTGCACGAAACGGGGCAGTACACGGGGGATCCGAACAAGGCCGTATTTGATGTCGTTTGGATTGTTTGCATCGGCCAGTTTGAGTGCCAAAGCGAAACTCAGATTGTTCAGATGCGGAAAAGGGTGGGTCGCATCCACCGCAATTGGTATGATAACCGGATAGAGATTGCTATAAAAAAATTTATCGATCTCTTTTTGTTCTTCGCTACTCAGTTCATTATAATTTTTAAGATACAGTCCCTCTTTTTTCAATGCATCGATAATCTCATAAAAAGTGCTTTCAAGAGATTTTTTTTCCGTATGCAAGTAGTTTCTGATGGCTTGAAGCTGCTCCAAAGGGGTCATTTTGTCCGGACCGGTTTCCAATATACGATACTTATAGAGTTTTTTAAGCCCGGCTACGCGAATCATGTAAAACTCGTCCAGGTTCGTACCGTAAATTGCGATAAATTTTAATCGTTCAAGAAGTGGATTGTTTTTATCTTGCGCCTCTTCGAGAACTCTCGTGTTGAATTTGAGCCAGGAGAGCTCTCGGTTGATATAGAGTTTCGGATCTTTCAGGTTCATGCAATCCCTTTTGTTTTTCGTAAATGCTTTAGTCCGATTTTATCAAAAAAAGGTAGAATTTTGATTACTGGGAGGTGATTTATGGATGTAAAGAGGCTGATAGAAAACTATAAAGAGTTTAAAAAGATCCATTTTAAAAAATATGAAGAGCTTTTTGAGGAGCTCGTCAAAAATGGTCAGCAACCAAAAACTTTTTTTATAGGTTGTAGTGATTCTCGGGTGGTTCCTGATCTCATAACGGGTGCAAAGCCGGGTGATCTTTTTATCTTTCGAAATGTAGGCAATTTTATCCCCCCTTTTAAACCGGATGCGGACTTTCATGGAACGGCTGCGGCTATCGAGTATGCGGTGAGTGTACTGAACGTTCAAGATATCGTCGTCGTAGGCCATAGTCACTGTGGAGCATGCGCTAGCTTGTACCAAGAACTCCCACAAAGTGAAGAGCTTATCCATACAAAAACGTGGCTTCAACTTGGAAAGCTGGCAAAAGAAGCAGCAATCGCAGAAGTGGGAAAGGAAGATAAAGAGGCTTTGTTACGAGCCACGGAACGGTTCAACGTAATTGTCCAACTGGCTAATCTGCTCACCTATCCGGCAGTTTTGAGGAGGCTCGAAGAGGGAAGCCTGTTTGTGCATGGCTGGTACTATAAGATAGAAAGCGGAGAGATAGAGTATTTTGATGAAGAGGAGGAAAGATTTAAGCCTATAGTGCTTTGATCTTTTCTATTTCGTCTCTGAGTCTTGCAGCCTCTTCAAATTCCAGTTTTTTTGCTGCTTCATGCATCGCTTTGCGAAGTTCTTTGATGATCTTCTCTTTCTCTTTAGCCGGAAGTTTATCCATCTTTTTTCTTTTTTCGTAGAGTTTGTCCAGATCTTCGGATTTGAGATTTTCATCCAGTCTTCTGCTGACGGTTTTTGGCGTAATGCCATGGGCTTTGTTGAAGCTATCTTGTTTTTGGCGTCTGGCAATCGTAGTTTTAATGGCTCTTTGCATGGAACCTGTGATTTTGTCTTCTACCGCTTTTAGATCCTCCAGGCTCTCAAGCGTGACTCTTTTTTCTATTTTATCCGCAAACATCAATACTCGGCCCTCGGCATTTCTGGCGGCTCGTCCCATGGTCTGGATGAGACTCGTTTCACTACGCAAAAAACCTTCCTTGTCCGCATCCAAAATAGCTACAAGGCTCACTTCTGGCAGATCCAACCCTTCTCGAAGAAGATTGATGCCTATGAGTACGTCAAACTCTCCTCTTCGTAGGCCTCTGATAAGCTGATTTCTCTCGATCGCATCGATCTCGGAGTGCATATATCGCACCTTTATGCCAAGATCGGCGTAGTATTTACTCAAATCCTCTGCCATCTTTTTGGTTAGTGTTGTGACCAAAACTTTGTTGCCTTTGGCGATCTCTTTTTTGATCTCATCGTGAAGAATCTCTACCTGGTGGCGACTTGGAGCAAGTTCAACCAGAGGATCAAGCAGGCCTGTCGGGCGGATGATCTGCTCAGCCACAACGCTGGAGAGCTCCAGTTCAAGTTCTCCCGGCGTTGCCGAGACGAAAAGGTAGTGTGGCGCTTTGTTGATGAACTCTTCAAACTTCAATGGTCTGTTGTCCAGAGCGCTTGGGAGTCTAAAGCCATACTCCACCAGTACCTCTTTTCGGCTTCGATCACCTGCATACATACCGCGAAACTGTGGCAGACTTACATGAGACTCATCGACGATGATGAGGTAGGGTTGTCCTTTGGCCTCGAAATAGTCGATAAGAGAATAGGGTGTTTCACCAGGCTTTTTTCCTGTGAGATGTCTTGAGTAGTTTTCGATTCCTTTACACGTTCCCGTGGTCTCGAGCATCTCCAGGTCAAACTCCGTTCTTTGTTTAAGGCGCTGATACTCCACCAGTCTGTTTTCTTTCAAAAAGTAGTCCAGTCGCTCTTCGAGCTCTTTTTCTATCGACTTGATGGCTTCAGCGAGTCTGTTTTGTCCTACGATAAACTGGTTGGCAGCATACAAAGTGATCGTGTGCAGCTCTTGCAGTTTTTTGTTGGTAAGCGGATCAAAATAGTAGATAGATTCTATCTCATCTCCAAAGAACTCCACTCGTATCGCTTCATCTTCGAAGTAGGCCGGATAGATATCCACTACATCGCCACTAACGCGAAAATCCCCGCGATCAAAAAACTTGTCGTTTCGTTTGTAGCCCATCTCAAGAAGACGAAAGAGGAGTTCTCTTTGGCCGATTTCGTTTCCCTCTTCAAACTTGAAAACCATCTTTCGATATTCATTCGGGTTGCCAAGCCCGTAATTGGCGCTGACTGATGCAACGACGATTACATCGTCGTATTCAAGCAGACTTGCAGTCGCTGAGAGTCTGAGGCGCTCCAACTCATCGTTTATGGAGCTGTCTTTTTCTATGAAGAGATCTTGTCTTGGCAGGTAAGCCTCAGGCTGATAGTAGTCATAGTAGCTGATGAAATACTCCACATGATTTTTTGGGAAAAAATGTTTAAATTCGCTGAAAAGCTGGGCTGCCAATGTTTTGTTGTGTGTCATGATGAGTGTCGGCATCTGCAGTTTTTCGATGATCTTTGCCATTGTATAGGTCTTTCCGCTTCCGGTAACACCCAAAAGGGTTTGATAGCGGTTTCCCTCTTTGATGGAAAGAGAGAGTTTTTCGATAGCCTCAGGTTGGTCCCCTGCGGGCGGATAGGGAGCAGCCATTTCAAATTTTGCCAAGAGACTCCTTTTTTTGGTTATAATTATACAAAAATTAAACAAAACTTAAAAGGGCTTTGATGGAGCAGATGGATTTGGTAGAGAAACTTTCTCAAAAAATCGAAGAGATGATGCAGCGATATAAAAGAATGCAAGAGGAGCTTGAGACTCTAAGAAGGGAACTTGTGACATGCAAGGCGGCTAACGAAGAGAAAGACAAAGAGATTGAACGCCTCAGGGATGAAATAGCTTTAAAAAATATGGAAGTAGATGAGATTATCAAAAAAATCGAACAGTTTATGGAATAGCCGTGAAAAAAATCGCATTGAAGATAGAGGGCAAAGAGTATGAGATCTCTTTGGAGGAAGAGTTTGCCGATTATGTACAAAAGGAGCTTGATCAAGGGAAGCTTGATACGAAAACGATAAAAAATCTTCTCCAGGCATACTTAAGAAAATCTTATGAATGTTTCAAACTTCAAAAAAAGCTCAACGAACTCATCAAAAAAATAGAACCTTAAGCTCTTTTTAATAGTAACTATCAGATAATTTTCTCAAGCAGGAAGACCTGCGAAAATAAAATCAAAAGGAGTCGTCATGAGACGTGGTGGTTTTACAATGATCGAATTGATCTTCGTGATCGTGATCTTGGGTATTTTGGCTGCAGTAGCGTTGCCAAAGTTTGTAGGTGTGAGTGAACAGGCAAGAGAAGGGAAACTTAAGGCGTTTGTAGGTACATTAAACCGAACAGTTGGACCAGCCGTTTGGAGTAAAGCTATAGCGAACGATGGATCTGGAAAAATAGCTAAATTAACTTTGTCAGATGCAGAAAAAAATCTCTCTGCTTATGTAGATATCCCCCAAGAGATTGATGCATCTACTGTTGATTTAAGTAAGTGTGATGACAATACTCAATTCAAAACAATTGCAGAGACAGACGATAATGTAATGCCAGGGGATTATGCAATTACATGTCGGGATGGAAATTCTACTAATGCTCCTGCCTTTCAACTTGTTGATTCAAATGGCAAAGTATTAGCGGGACCGTCATCTTAATTCATGAAAAATGCCTTTACAATGATCGAGCTCATTTTTGCGCTCATCATTATCGGTATTCTTGGTGCTGTTGCTGTCCCAAGATATTTTGGAATAGAGCAACAGGCAAGAGAGAATATCTCAAAATCTTTTGCAGCGACGATGACGCGGACCGTGGGGCACTCCCTCTGGTCCAAGTCGCTTAGCGAAGGAAAAGATGGAAGCATCAAAGATGATAATGACGGGAATGCTTCTACGTTTTATGAAAGGAGTCTGGAAGTGTATGTTTCTATTCCAGACTACTTCGATAAAACGACTGTAAATTTTGAAAACTGCGTACAAAGCGGTGCAGAAGCCAAACCATTTATGAAAAAAAGTGAAAAAGGGAAATACAATCTTTTTTGCCGTGACGGCAATGCTACAGATGCACCGCTTTTTGTATTAGACGAAGGAGAGACTCATCAGTTTTAAACGAGGTTTTACACTCATTGAACTCATTTTTGTCATCATAGTTATAGGAATTTTGGCCAGCATGGCACTTCCCAAAATGAAAGAAGGAATTCGTCAAGCTGATCTTGCCAACGTCAAATCAAAAGTGACCGCAATACGAAGCGCCTTGCAAGTTGAAAAAACAAAAAACATACTAAAAGGGAAAGATCCCTATCCAGACAAATTGGATGATGGGACATGCCTTTTCGGAGCCATTTTTAATGGCGAGTGTACTCCTGATCAAACTCATGGTGGTTATTGGCGCGAGATCAACGCCACAACCTATGAAGCGAAACTAAAAAGTGGAGATATTATACGATTTATTTACAATCCATCCAATGGCACATTTACTTGTGTTCCAACAAATACATCAGACTCTTTATGCAATAATTTTTGATGCAGTTCTTTGAGATAGCGCTTCTTGGACGACCCCTTACATTAACGTATCGGTCTGATAAAAAGCTCCATATCGGCGATATTGTTGAGGCACCTGTAAAATCGAAAATGTACAGGGGTGTTGTATTACAACAAGTGGAAGAACCCTCTTTTGAGTGTGCAGAGATTGAGCGTAGTACTTCCTACTATTTTTCTCATGAACAGCTCAAGCTTGCTCAGTTTATTTCTACCTATTATGTGTGCCATTTGAGTGAAGCGTTGCAGCTTTTTCACCCTTTCGATAAAGAGGCGGTATATGAGAGTGGTGGTGATATTGATGCAAAAGAGGTAAAGTTGTCTGCAAAACAGCAAAAGGCTTTGCAGTTTGCAAAAGACAAAGGTATTTCTCTTCTTTTTGGCGACACGGGAAGTGGAAAGACGCAGGTGTATCTGGCCTGGATGAAAGAGGTTGTGCAAAGGGGCAAAGAAGCCATCTTTTTGATGCCAGAGATCGCTCTGACCCCCCAAATGCTCAAACGCATCGAAGCTGTTTTTGGTGAGGCTGTCGCTCTTTGGCACAGCAGGCTTAGCAAGAAAAAAAGAGAAGAGACGTTGCGAAGAATACGAGAAGGCAAAGTCAAAGTCGTTGCAGGACCAAGAAGTGCGCTCTTTTTACCTTTGAAAAATCTTGGGCTTATTATCGTGGATGAAGAGCATGACGATAGCTACAAATCTCAAAGCAGACCGAGAATCCATGCAAGAGATATCGCTGTGTATATGGGAAAAACTCTCAATATACCTGTCTTACTAGGAAGTGCTACGCCAAGTGTGAGCAGTTTCAAGCGCTATCCCTCTTTCCGTCTCAAAGGAAGCTACTTTGGCGGGCAAAAGCGTTTCATCTTCGATACTTCTCAAGGCGTATCGTCACAGCTTTTAGGTGAGCTTCAAAAAGTACTTGATCAAAAAAAACAGGCTCTCATCTTTTTACCTACACGAGCCCATTTCAAGTATCTTATCTGTCAAGAGTGCGGTGAAGCGGTGAAGTGTCCCTACTGCGATGTGGGAATGAGTGTGCATTTTGACGAGCATGCATTGGAGTGTCACTACTGCAATTTCAAAGAGTACATTCCAAAAAAGTGCCCATCCTGTGGATCATCTGAACTCTCTACGAAACGATTGGGTACTGCCCAGATTCAAAGTGAATTGCAGCAACATTTCCCGTATGCGAGGATAGAGCGGTTTGACAAAGATGCGGTCTCTACGCAAAGAAAACTTGAAAAGCTTATCAAGGAGTTTGCCCAAAAAAAGATAGACATTCTGGTCGGAACACAGATGCTTTCCAAAGGGCACGACTATCCGGATGTGGCACTGAGTGTGGTGATGGACATCGACTATGTGTTGGCGATGGCAGACTACCGTGCAAGAGAAAGAGCGGTATCGCTTTTTGTTCAGATATCTGGACGAGCAGGAAGAAAGGAGTCTGCCAACGTTTTGGTGCAGACAAAAAACGAAGCATTTTTTGACAGATACAAAGAGTATGATCTTTTTTTGGAGGATGAGCTTGCATTGCGAAAAGATCTCTATCCGCCTTTTACTCGTTTGGCGCAACTCAATTTCGCCCACAAAAACGAGAAAAAAGTGAAAGAAGCGATGGAACAGGTATTGTCTTGTTTGAAAGGTTTTGAAAAGATAGAAATCGTTGGATATGGACCAAATGCCATAGAAAAGATTGCCGGCAAATATCGCTATCATATTCTCTTGAGATCTTCATCTTCCAAAGCTCTGTTACAAGCCATCTATGTGTGCAAAAATGACCTATGCGATGTAGATATGGATCCGGTTCAGATAGGATAAGTGTGCTATAATCAGAGCAAAAAAAGGCTAGAATGAAACGCTATCCTACAAAAAAGATTTTTGTCGGTGATGTAGCAGTTGGTGGAGATGCCCCAATATCGGTGCAGTCGATGACATTTAGCAAAACTGCAGATGTGGAAGCTACGGTTGAGCAGATAAACAGACTCCATTTTGCCGGGGCTGATATCGTTCGAGTAGCAGTGCCGGAAGAAGAGGATGCAAAAGCGCTCAAAGAGATCAAAAAGCGAACCTCTTTGCCACTTGTTGCCGATATCCATTTTAACTATCGTTTAGCGCTCATCGCAGCCGAAGTAGTCGACTGTATACGGATCAACCCCGGAAATATTGGGAGCAAAGAGCGGATAAAAGAGGTCGTAAAAGCTTGCAAAGAGCGAAATATTCCTATTCGAATCGGAGTGAATGCGGGAAGCCTTGAAAAAGAGATCGAAGCAAAATACGGGGCTACCAGTGAAGCGATGGTACAAAGTGCTTTGTATCATATTAAGCTCTTAGAAGATCTTGATTTTACCGATATCAAAGTGAGTATGAAAGCAAGTGACGTGGAGCGGACCGTGGAAGCCTATAGAAAGCTTCGTCCACTGGTTCCCTATCCCTTTCATCTTGGAGTAACAGAAGCCGGAACTGTCTTTCATGCGACGATTAAATCTGCTATTGGAATAGGTGCATTGTTACTTGAGGGAATAGGGGATACGATTCGTGTCTCCATTACAGGGGAACTGGAAAAGGAGATTGAAGTAGGCCGGGCAATCATCAAAGATGCGGGGCGAGCCAGTGAAGGGCTCAATATCATCAGCTGTCCCACATGTGGACGAATCGAAGCAGACCTTGTCAAGGCGGTTGCCGAAGTAGAAGAAAAAACAAAACATATCAAAACGCCTCTCAATGTCTCTGTGATGGGATGTGTGGTCAACGCCATCGGTGAAGCGAAACACGCCGATGTGGCGATCGCCTATGGCAAAGGAAGCGGTCTTATCATGGTCAAAGGCGAGGTTGTTGCCAAACTGCCTGAAAACAAACTGGTGGATCGATTTTTGCAAGAGGTGCAAAAGTTGGCCAAGGAGAAAGAGTAGTTTATGGAAGCACATCTGTACAATCTCAATATCGAGCGATCGGTCCTAAGCTCTATCCTTTTTGATCCGGCCATTTTTGAAGATGTGGCTGCAAGACTTACCCCAAACGATTTTTATCACCCTTTTCATAAGAATCTTTTTGCTGCGATGGAGGAGCTTGCCAGGGAAGATCAACCTATTGATGAAGAGTTTTTGAAAGAGAAGCTGGAGCTCAAAAAGCAGTTTGACGAAGCCGCATTTTTGGAAGTCTTGGCTGCCAATCCACTGAGTGCCAATGTAAGCGCTTATGTGGAGGAGATCAAAGAAAAAGCGGTCAAACGAGATCTTGTCCATTTGACCACAGAGATCAAAAAGATTACAGTCGAGCAGGACTTGCCGGTTGAAGATGTGATTGACGAGATACAGTCTAAACTTTACAAGATCACAACCCAGACCAGTTCGCAAGATTTTAAAGATTCGACGCAAGTTATGAAAGATACTTTGCAGCATCTCTTGAAGATGAAAGAGCGAGGCAACTCTATCCTTATAGGACTCGATACCGGTTTTCATGAACTAAACCTCAAAACGGCGGGTTTCTCTCCAGGAGATCTCATCATCATCGCTGCACGACCATCTATGGGGAAAACCGCTTTTAGTCTCAATATTGCCCAATCTGTTCTTGATCAAAACAAGGGAGTAGTTTTTTTCTCACTTGAGATGCCGGCTGAACAGCTGATGCTCCGGATGCTCAGCGCCAAAGCGGCTATTCCCCTGCAGCGCCTTCGCGTGGGAAATCTCAACGATATCGAGTGGAGCGAGATTAGCAGACTCAGTGATTACTATGATAAACGAAAGCTTTTCATCGACGATGAAGGAAATCTCAATGTCCATCAGCTTCGGGCGAAACTTCGTAAACTCAAATCGCAACACCCAGAAATCGAGCTCGCCGTTATCGACTATTTGCAGCTTATGAGTGGAAGTTCCAATAAAGATAGGCATCTTGAGATCAGTGAAATCAGTAGAAGTCTCAAGATGCTGGCCAGAGAACTCGATATTCCTATTATCGCCCTTTCTCAGCTTAATAGATCTTTGGAGAGCAGAAACGACAAGCGGCCGATGCTAAGTGATCTGAGAGAGTCTGGCGCGATCGAACAGGATGCGGATGTTATTCTTTTTGTGTACAGAGATGATGTGTACAAACTTAAAGAAGCTAAAGAGAAAGCGAAAGAGGCTGCAAAAGAGGGGAAACAGGTGGATGTGAATTTTGAAGAGAAGCGCGTTGAGGAAGCCGAGATTATCATAGGGAAGCAAAGAAACGGTCCAACGGGTGTGGTGAAGCTCTATTTCCACAAAGAGTACGTGAAATTCGCTGAAGAGGCAGCCGAGACAGTGCGAGAGTATGAGATGAAAGAGTCCAATATCGAGATCCCTCCTATTTGATGATTGCTCCCGTTCCTCTCTTTGTCGACAAGAAAGAGCGTGTGATACTCTTGGTAGCTCTATTGCTGCTATTTTCCTATCAACTTTTTTCACTCTATAAAGAGTATCAAACCTTTTTCGATTCTTCAAAGCATTTTACGAAAGCAATAGTGCTCAACCAGTATCAAAAACAGGGACATTGGGTTATGAAAATGCAAGACAGTAATGGAAACAGGTTTTATATGATGAGCAGGGAGGATCTGAAAGATCTGCATGGTCGAAGAGTTGTTTTGCTCGTTTTTCGTTCAAAACATAAACCATCTTTTTGGAAGTTTCTACAAGGATTTTACGCTCCAAGCTATATATTACGGATCTTACCGGCAGATTCTGTGAAAGAGAAGCTTCAAAGATTTATCGCTTCTCAGCATACTGATCCATTTTTTCAAGAGCTTTTCAGTGCCCTTTTTCTGGCGATTCCTATGAAAAAGGAGTTGAGAGACAAAATAGCAGATTTTGCGGTTAGCCATCTTGTTGCAATCAGTGGATTTCATCTTGGATTGATTGTGGCAGTTATTACATTTGTTTTTTCTATACTCCTTAAACCACTGTGGCAGCGCTTTTTTCCCTATAAAAATCTATATACGTATGCTTTTTCTTTTGCAATTTTTGTAGCAATTTCCTATACACTTTTTTTAGGAACGATTCCTTCACTTATTCGGTCTTTGTGTATGCTGCTTTTTGGATTTTTTCTGTTTTCCAGACATATGAAAATACTTAGTTTTGAGACGCTTTTATGGGTAGTGTTGGTTCTTATAGCGCTTTTCCCCAAATTTTTGTTTTCGATAGGATTTTGGCTCTCAGTTAGTGGCGTATTTTATATCTACCTTTTTTTACACCATTTCCGCTATTCCAAGGTGGCGATTTTTGTTTTGATCAATTTTTGGATGTATCTGGTCATGATGCCTTGGTCACTTTATATCTTTCACCATTTTAGTTTGATGCAGTTTTTCGCACCCCTTTTGAGTATGGTTTTTGTTCTTTTTTATCCGGTAGAGCTGCTGCTTCATGTTGTGGGACTTGGTGGAGTACTGGATGGAGTGCTAGGCTTTTTATACAGTTCACACGCTGTTATGAAGATAGAGTTTCCGTTGTGGCTGCTCATTTTACATATCTTTGCTTCTTTCCTGGCTATCTGGTACAGATGGGCAGTTGTCTTGATTGTGGCCATTCCTGCTATATTTTTGATTTATCAAATAGCATAGTTTCAAACCGTATAAAAAAATCTGCCAAGAGATGTAGATCCATAAAAAGAAAAACAAAATTGCACTGAATGAGCCGTAGAGTGTCGCATAGGTTTTGCTATAAATTACATAATAGACAAAGAGATTTTTACCGATATCCCAAACGAGTGAGGCTATAAAAGAGGAGTAAAGAGCTGCCTTTGGATGGATCCATGTGGTGGAAGAGATTTTATAGGTGATAAAAAATATAGCCCATATGATGAGATAAGGAAAAATGGAGAGAAAGTCGATCCAGTTTGTGTATTGATAGCTGTTGAGCGTATGCTGGATTTTTGTAGAAAGATAAAATGAAAGGGCTAATCCGATAGGAGCGAGTGTCATAAGCGTCCAATAGGTGGTGATAGAGTCCCAAAAACTTCTGGGCCTGGATTTGAAAATTTTGTTGACAATGTATTCGTAATTTTGAAAAAACATAATGGAAGCGAAGAGAACAAAAACAAATCCAATGATGCCAAGCTTTGAGCTGTTTTGCAAAAAAGTGTCCAGGTAAGCCGAAAGGGTTTCTTGCTGGGTCGGAATGAGACTGGTAAATATAAAGTGCTTCAATTTTCCATAATAATCAGAAAAGCTTGGGAGTTTCGTAAATATCGTAAAAAAAACCAAAAGCAAAGGAACGATGGAAAAGATGGTATAAAAACTAAGCGATGCGGCATACAGACTGATATCGGGATCATAAAAGGTTTTAATCAACTCTTTTAATCTGTTCAACTGTTATCCTTGGATAGGTGATCAGGAACACATTCCCGACTCCTAATTTCCGATGTTGTTTGTCGGTGCATTCACTTCGTTCTGCACATCGTCAAACCCGCTTTAAGCTACAAATGACAAGCAGTTGTCGTTTGCTTGGGCCCGTTCACTTCGCTCACTCTTTCGGTACCCTGGGTTTGTCGGTGCAATCGCTATGCTCTGCACATCGTCAAACTCGCTTTAACCTACAAACGATAAGCAGTTGTCGTTTGCTTAACGGTTAAAGCCCCATTTTTCCGGGGTTGAGGATGTTGTTTGGATCAAAAGCCTTTTTGATGGCTCGAAAGAGGTTCATCTCCTCTTGGGTAAATGCCATTTTCATGAATGGGGCTTTTGATAGGCCGATTCCATGTTCACCACTCAGTGTTCCACCGATTTCGATCGTCTTTTCAAAAATCTCCTCGATTGCTTTATAACCGATCTCTATCTGTTTTGGATCGCTGCCATCCACCATGACGTTTGTGTGTACGTTGCCGTCTCCCGTATGCCCAAAACAGGGGATTTTTACCCCATACTTTTTGGATATGAGATCTACCTCTTCAAGATATCGTGGGAGTTCGCTTCTTGGGACCGTTACATCTTCGTTGATCTTTTTACTTCCGTAGATAGTGATGCTTTGGCTTGCGTTTCGTCTGGCAAACCAGATGTCTGCGGCCTCTTTTTCATCTTTTGCGATACGAAACTCTGTTGCACCATTTTCTTTGAAAAACTTTTCAAGGAGCCCTATTTGATAGTCGATCTCCTCTTCCACATTTCCATCGATATCGCTAATCAAAATCGCTCCGGCTTCAACTGGCAAACCTTTATGGAACTTCTCTTCAACGGCACGAATCGTTAAATTGTCCAAAAACTCCATAGCAACTGGGCTGGCCCCACCGGCTAGGGATTTGTAGACGGCATTCATCGCTTCTGTAACCGTTGGGAAAACACCCATGACCGTTTTGGTCAGTTTTGGTTTGCTTAAAAGTTTGAGGGTGATTTCTGTGATAACGGCTAACGTTCCTTCACTTGCCACTAAGATACCGGCGATATTGTATCCTGCCACATCTTTGATCGTTTTCTTACCAGCTCTGATAATATCTCCATTTGGCAAGACTGCCCGCAGTGCCATAACGTAATCTTTCGTGATGCCGTACTTTGCCGCTCGCATACCTCCTGCATTTTCGGCAACATTGCCCCCAATTGTGGAGTAGTCCTGGCTTGCTGGATCTGGCGGATAGAAAAGTCCAAGCTTTTCCACCTCTTTTTGCAGCTCTTTGTTGATTACCCCCGGTTGTACGACGGCTACCATGTTTTTGGTGTCAATCTCCAAGATTTTGTTCATATGTTTTTCCACAGCAAGTACAACGCCTCCACCAACAGGGAGTGCACCACCGGTAAACCCACTCCCAGCACCTCTTGGAACTACCGGGATTTTGTGTTCGTTGCAGTATTTCAGTACTTTACTGACATCCGCTTCATCTTTTGGAAAAACGACAACATCGGGTTTGAAATGTTCTCTAGTTGCATCGTACGAGTATGCTAGACGATGAGGCTTGTCGCTTTTGACATTCTCTTTGCCCACTAGCTTTTCAAGGGCCTGGATATGCTCTTTGACAACCATCACTGCACCACCAAAGATCGATAGTATGCATTGTAGTCATTTATTTCGCTACTTCCAAAAAAGTTGAAAATGGAAGTCTCCACTTTCCCTATTCGAGAATAAAATGGCGTGTTGATTTTTTGTGGAGATGCTGATAGCTTTACAGTCTGTAACGACTGCATGGTATAGCAGTCCGTTTTATGGATCATATTGTCAAAAACGATATAAACCACTCCCACGGCATATTTGTTACAAAACTGTTTAAAATCCTCTTTCGTTGGAGCAGGATCTTTATTTTTGGAAAGTTCTGCCAAGAAAAGATCCGGATGGAGCAGTTGAGTGTTTGCATCGATATGTGATTGTGCAGCCTGAAATGTAAGAAGATCAGGTGCCACGATCGTCGCTCTATCATAAAGATAGCCCAAAATCACCTCATCACCTGGTTTTGGAGTCAGTTTCGGTTTTGGTAAATTTTCTTGTTTTAAAGCATCATACACCATGAAGCGGATTTTTCCGTTTCCCTCATATACCGCTCTTGCAACGATTGTAGAGTGTTTGGCATCATAGTGGTGTACAACAATTCCACTCATCCCTTTTTGCGCTTCAATCGGTTTTATAGCTGCTTCATTTTCCGATACGGAAACAATCTGCGATTTTATTTGGGCAAAAAGTACAAAAGGCAGCATCAAAAATATCCAAAAGCGTATCACGAGCCATCTCCTTTTCATTCAATGTCTCATATAATAGCGACAGTTACCTTATAAAGTTGTAAGAAGAGTGAGAAAAGTAGCATATTTTTAAGTCTCTTTTAGATAAAATGAGACCCTTATTTATGAGTCGGAGGCTTCATGCGATATTTCATTCTCATACTATTTTTTCTTGGTATAACTTTTGGTGCAGTAGTAGAAAAAAAAGTGTGGGAGAGTGGGGATACACTGCTTGGATATTTGATCAAACACAATATCCCCACAAAGCTCTATTACGATCTCGATGACGAAGAGAAAGAGCTGACAGGTGAAATCAGAGCAGGTGTCACCTATTACCGAGTAATGGATTATGGCGATAGAAAAACCGATGCAACTGCTCAAAATGGGCAGATTTTACATTTACTCATTCCTGTAAACGAAGAGTTGCAGATCCATGTTTTCAAAGATGGTGACAAGTATCGTTTCGAGCTTATACCGATCCATTATCAAAAAGTTGAAGAGGGATTTTCTTTGAAACTGGATTGCTCGCCATATTTAGCGATCAAAAAGGTGACAGGAGGAAACGGACGGCTTGCCGGCGAGTTTGTTCGGGCATTTCGAAACGCTCCTATCGATTTTTGCAGAAACATTCACTCCGGTGACAGACTGGCGATTCTGTATGAGCAAAAATTTAGACTCGGTGATTTTTTCGGTATGCCAAGGATCAAAGCGGGAGTCGTCGAAGCTTTGGGTAAAAAGTATTATGTGTTCAATTATCAAGAGCGTTACTACGATGAAAAAGGGAGGGAGCTAGAAACCTTCTTTCTTATCCGTCCAGTACGCCATGCAAGAATAACGTCACGATTTACCCGCAAAAGGTGGCATCCCATATTACACAAATACAGGGCTCATCTTGGCGTCGATTTTGGTGCGCCAAGAGGAACCCATGTCTATGCGGCTGGCAATGGGCGAGTCATCTTTTCCGGACGAAAAGGGGGATATGGCAATGTGATCATTATCGCCCATGCAGATGGGTATAGGACATTGTACGCTCACTTGCAAAAACGACTTGTTCGAAGAGGTAGGCGAGTCAAACAGGGTTCCTTGATTGGTCTTGTAGGCAATACAGGGCTTAGCACGGGACCCCATCTGCATTTTGGACTCTATAAAAACGGTCGAGCCATCAATCCTTTGCGGGTAGTGAAGATTACAAAAAGCAAATTGAAAGGTAAGCGGCTGAAAATGTTTAAAACGATGACGAAACGGTACAAAGAGGAGCTTGAAAAACTTATACAGAGCCAAAAACAGCCACGTACCATACGTGTGACGCATGAGATGATCGAGTATTTTAAAGGAGGGGAAGATGGAAAAGGCGGAATTGATCAAAATCGGTCAAATACTCCAAACGGAGCTTAAATCAAAAGATATTACCCTTCATCCAAGTGAAATAGCGGCATATCTTAAATACCTTGCTACAGAGAATCCAGATGAATTCAACACGATACTCCGCCAGCTTCCCGAAGAGGTTCTTGGTGAAGTTTTGTTGGAGCTGCCAGAGTCAATTAAAGATATCGCTATTGAGAGGCTTTCTGTCAAAAAACTGGCAAAAGCGGTTGAAGAGCTCGATAGCGACGATGCGGTTGACCTCGTCAAAGATATCGAAGACATAGATGAAACGCTCGAACAAAAAGTACTTGATAATATCGATAAAGAGTACAAAGAGGAGATAGAAGAGCTCAGTGCGTATGATGAGGAGACTGCCGGTGCCTATATGCAAACGGAGGTCTATAAAGCGTATGAAGATGAGAAAATAGCCGATGCGATTGAGCGGCTTCGAAAACTAAAAGATGAAGGAGAACTCTCCAATATCCACCAGGTATATGTAGTGGACAAAGAGGGAGTGCTCAAAGCCATTATTCCTCTTGAAGATTTGATTCTTTACGATTTCAATGAACGATTTAGTGACATCATGCATGAAAAAAGGTATGAGCCGATTACGGTTCGGGTAGATGAGCCGGTAGCTGATCTTATCAAAAAATTTGAGGACTATAACCTGGCAGTTTTGGCGGTTGTAGATGAAAAAGGGAGACTGCTTGGACGTATCACATCAGACGATGTGATCGATTTGATCGAAGAGCAGGCTACAGAGCAGATCTATAACCTAGCCGGTGTGGAAGATGAGGTTGAAGAAGAGGGTGATATCAAAGAGGTTACCAAAAAAAGAGCCTGGTGGCTTTTTATCAATCTGGGTACGGCTATCCTTGCCTCATTTGTGATCGGTCTATTTGATGAGACGATACAAAAGTACGTGGCACTGGCGGTTTTGATGCCGATCGTTGCTTCTATGGGTGGCAATGCCGGAACGCAAACCCTTACCGTTGTTGTTCGTAAACTCGCACTTGGAGAGATAGACTGGCAAAATGCGAAAAAGGCATTGCTGCAAGAGACGTTAGTCTCTTTGATCAATGGAGCAATTTTTGCTCTTGTGATGGGTATCATCGCATGGGTTTGGTTTCATGATCATCTGTTGGGAGTAGTGATTGCTCTGGCTATGGTGATCAATCTTTTGGCTGCCGGATTCTTTGGTGCGGTCATACCGCTTTTTTTGAAAAAGATCGGACAAGACCCAGCAGTGGGAAGCAGTGTTCTATTGACCACTGTAACAGATGTTGTGGGTTTCTTTGCCTTTTTAGGATTAGCCAAAGTAATGTTGGTGCATTGAGATGATTAAACGAATAGAACCCTTGAGAGATCCAAAATTTATCCATCCGGTTCGCATCTTCTATGAACGAGATGGTAAAGAGCTTAGCTGGGAGGCAGTGAAGGCACACGATAGTGTGGCCGTTTTGCTATATCATCCCAAAAAAGAGGCTTTTGTACTGGTAAAGCAGTTTCGACCGGCACTTTATATGCAGCATGGCTATCCTTACACTTTTGAGTTGTGCGCCGGTATCGTGGATAAACAAAAAAGTCTTGTAGAGATAGCGAAAGAAGAGATAGTAGAAGAGACGGGCTATCAAGTGCAATCTTTAGAAAAGATCACTTCTTTTTACACTTCTGTAGGGTTTGCAGGATCCAAACAGACTCTTTTTTATGCTGAGGTGGATCAAAAAATCAGTGAAGGCGGAGGGATAGAAGAGGAGAAGATAGAAGTTGTCCACCTTCCCGTCGATGAGGCAAAAGATTTTATGTATGATGAATCAAAACCAAAAACTCCCGGACTTCTTTTTGCCTTTTGCTGGTGGTTTGAGCGTTTCAAAGGGCTTTAAAGGCCTGATCGTAAAAGCCCTCTTCATTGAATCTATTGACGGTGAGTTTAGAAAAACGCTCCACATACTCCCAAAACGCTTCTTTCAATGCTTCGTCAATATCTAGCTCTTCCAGGGCTTCACGCATGGTACCGAGCCACTCGATTCTCGCTTTTTCGTCGATGCTGAAGTTTTTATGAAACTCCACCATATATTCGTTTAGATCCTCTTCATCTGTTTCATATAGTTTCGGTCCGCCACATATGGCAATGAAAAAGAGGGTGTTTTTCTCTTTCACTTTTTCAAATTCCTCTTCATCTTGAGGAAAAAAGTGGGCTATATCGCTCTCATAGATTTTATCATAGAAGTTATACATAAAATCTCTCATACCTTCTACTCCTCCAACCGCTTCGAAAAAAGCTTTGGGAGGATTGGTAAACGTTACACATTCGCCTTTTTTCATTGAAGTTATCTCAAATTTCATCGCAATACCTTTTTAATAAACATTGATACGAATCAATCCTTCGATCTCGCAAAAACGGCCAGATATCTCTGACTGCTTTTATTCGATCCATATCGAGCGTAGCCTCCAAGATCTCTTCTTGGTTACTGCTGGCTCGAGCTAAAAACTCCCCTTGGGGACCACAGATAAAACTGTTTCCCCAAAATCGAATACCTCGCAAACATCCTGTTTCATCCTTTTCGAATCCCACACGATTGACCGCTACAAGCGGTAATCCATTGGCAATTGCATGAGCACGTTGTACCGTCATCCAGGCATCGAGTTGGCGGTTTTTTTCCTCATCGCTATCTTCATCAAACCATCCAATAGCCGTTGGATAGATAAGAATCTGCGCTCCCTTTAAGGCCATGATTCTTGCAGCTTCTGGATACCACTGATCCCAGCATACCAGTACGCCAAGTCTGCCCACAGATGTATCAATCGGTTCAAATCCAAGATCACCCGGTGTAAAGTAGAACTTCTCATAAAATCCAGGATCGTCTGGAATGTGCATTTTACGATATTTTCCTGCCAATTTTCCATTATCGAAAACGACTGCCGTGTTGTGATAGAGTCCTGGAGCCCGCATCTCAAAAAGCGAAGTCACAAGAACAATATCTTTTTCTTTACTGACGTTTTGCCAAAAAGCTATATCTTTTTCAAAATCTTTTGCCAAATCGAAGAATTTTGTTGTTTCACTTTGACAAAAGTAGGGGCCTTGGTGGAGCTCTTGTAAGACCACAAGTTCAGCGTCAGCTTGGTCTATCATGTTGCATGTTCTTTGGATGGTGGCCTCTTTGGAACCGTGAAATTTTTGCTGGATACATGCTATTTTCATTGTCTGACCTTTATGAAAGTTACAAGATAAAACGCGGATGCGACCAAAATGATGGAAGCGGTGGCCGAGATATTGAGATAATAAGCCGCTAAGAGTCCTAAGAGCATCATCAAAAACGCCAAACATCCGGACATGATCATCATGGAAGTGATATTTTTCGTGTATTTTTCCGCGATATAGGGAGGAATGCTGAATAGTGCGATGACCAGAATAAGTCCGATAGATCGGATACTCATGACGATCGTTAAAGCGATAAGCAGCAAGGTGGCGGTATGGAGACTTTTTACAGGTATTCCTCGCAAAATGGCAAATTCTTTGTCATACGCCACCAGGAGCAGTTGATGCAAAAAGAGTAGAACAAAGAGCGTGGCCGCAATGTCGACTCCAAGCATGAACCAAAGATCGCTTTTTGGAACCATCAAGATATCACCAAAAAGATATCCCAAAAGATCCACATGGTATCCGGGAGTAAGATCGCTAAAGATGATACCGATGCTCATTCCGGCAGCCCAGATGACACCGATTGAGATATCTTGACGCTGGGGATGGGTATAGGAGATATAGGCAAGCAGCAGTGCCAAGGCAAGAGCAAAAACAGTGGCTCCAAAAAGTATGGATGTACCAAAGTACAGTGCTATTCCAATACCTCCATAACTACCGTGTGCGATGCTCGCTGCGAGGTAGTTGTAGCGATTGATGAGCATCAAGGACCCAATGGTAGCGATAGCGATACTTATGAGCAATGAAGCGACAACAGAGTTAGAGAAAAACTCTAAAAATTCACCCATTGCAGCTCCTATAGAGCTCTTCCAGTAGTTCCATTTCACAAAAATGGCCATCTTTTTTATCGATTTTCAGTGGAATGTTCGTATGCTCATATAGTTTTCTATTGACGTAAAAGACCCTTTTGACGCCTTCTAAAAGGATGTTGATATCATGACTGACGACGATTCGGGTAAGATTTAGATTTTTTAAAAGATGATAGATCTCTTTTTGCGATTGTAGATCTACCGAAGCTGTCGGCTCATCCAAAATCAAAATTTTCGGATCGCAAATGATGGCTCTTGCAAGCAGTACTCTTTGGCGTTGGCCACCTGAGAGTTGGGAAATCTTTTTTTCAAGGATATTTTGAATGTCAAGTTGCTTTGCAACTTTATCGAGGGTCTCCAAGTCGTTTTGATCAAAACGACGTTTGTTTGCATAGAGTCTTCCTTGTAGAATGACCTCTTTTGCAAGTAAAGGAATATCGAGATTGAAGTTGATATGTTGAGGAAGGTATCCGATGAGGTTGCTCACTTTTTGTGGTGGCTGACCAAAAATACGTACGCTGCCTTTTGTAGGTTGGAGCAGACCCAAAATGAGTTTGACAAGAGTCGTTTTGCCACCTCCATTTGGCCCTATAATGGCCACATATTCATTTTCTTCGATTGTAGCAGTGATATCTTCCAAAACATACTCGTTTTGGTAGCGAAACCAAAGATGCTCAATCTCAACGGCTTTGTGCAATCGCTTTTCCTATAGAGATGATATTTGTATCCCACTTATATGCCAAAGGATCGATGACAACGATTTTAGCATGAAGCTTTTTTGCCAAAAACTTGGCGCTTCTTTTTGGAAACTGGGGTTCTATGAAAATCGTTTTGATATGCTGCTCTTTGGCTCTTTTTGCGATCTCCATTAAGTGTGCTATCTTTGGTTCTTTTCCCTCTTCTTCGATCGCCATCTGTCGTAAGCCGTACACTTTTGCAAAATAGCCCAATGATGGATGAAAAATTAAAAAAGTTTTATGTGAGCTCTTTTGTAGCATTTTGAGCAGCTGCATATCGATTTTCGCTATTTTGTCTGTGAATGCAAGGAAATTTTTTTGATACAGGCTGCATTTTTGCGGATCAAGTGCACATAACTCTTGCAATGTTCTTCTGCCAATCAGCTGCATATATGGAGGTGCAAGCCAAATATGAGGATCGAGACCAACTTCGTGATGATGTTCATGGTAGTGGCCTTTCATAGGAAATCTGCGGACATACTCTCCCATATCGACAATTTTTAAATTTGGATTGATTGCTTTAAACTTTTTCAGCCACCTTTTTTCAAAAGGAACACCGATTGTAAAATAGCATTTTGCTTTTTTGATGAGCATTGCCTGGGAAGGCTTGAGTGAAAATGTAGCCGGAGATGCTCCTTTTGGTATGAGAACAGAAACATTGAAGGAATCTGGTGCCAATGTATTAACGATATATTTTTGTGGCAGTATAGAAACGAGGATTGTCTCTTTGGCGCTTAAAACTAAAGTGAGAAAAAATATAACTACTATTGCTCTCATGCTATTCCTTTGTCCAAAATTATATCAAAAGAGATTCATGCAGCTGCAATGTATCGATCCGTGTTGACGAATAAGCACACTTGCATCGAGGGCTATAACGTCTCTATCTGGAAATAGTGAGCGAAAGAGATTGAGAGCTACTTCGTCATTGCTGTCTTGATAGGTTGGAACAATAATAGCATCGTTGATGAAAACAAAGTTTGCATAACTTGCCGGAAGACGCTCGCCATCATAATATTTTGGTGCTATCCAGGGAAGCGGAATGGTTTTGAGTCCAAAATTTTGGAACTGCCGTTTCATCTTTTGCAGTGCTTCATAGTGGATATCCTTTGGATCGTCACATTCCACATAGACAACTGTATCAGGAGCGACAAAACGAGCAAGCATATCGATATGGCCGTCCGTATCGTCACCATCCAAAAAGCCGTGTTCAAGCCAGTAGATTTTGTCTACCCCTAATGTAGTCTGCAGGTAGGTTCCAATTTGCTCTTGGGTCATGTGTGGGTTCCGGTTTGCTTCAAGAAGGCACGATGTTGTCGTAAGCAACAGCCCTTCGCCATTGGAATCGATACTGCCTCCTTCCAGTACAAAGCCTATCTTTTTGGTTTGAAATATTTTTCGATTGACAAGATTATCGTAGTTTGCCGGGTATTTCAGTCCCCAGCCGTTGAATGTGAAATCAAGAAGTTTGGGTCTATCACTTTCAAATATCGTGATAGGTCCGAAATCACGCACCCATGTATCGTTTGTTTGGGCTTTGAGAATTTTGACATCGTACTTTGTTGGGGGAAGAGGAAGGTCCTCTTGTGTAATAAGATAGACATCTTGATAGTGAGTAACAATAGAGATAAATTCATTAAAGAAATCTCTTGCTTCTTCAAGATATGGAGACCAGTCACTCTCTTCATGGGGATATGCTACCAAAAGAGCCTTCTGTTTTTCCCATTCCGCAGGTAGTCTCATATAAAGCCTTTTTTTTATAGATATGGTAGCGAAAAAAGTTGACAAAAAGTATATATCTGTATATACTCGTACTATAAATCCAATAAAGGAGTTTCATGGAAGCAATTACCAAAGTATTTAGAAGTGGAAATTCCCAGGCTATCAGAATCCCAAAAGAGTTCCAGTTAAACACTGAACATGCAAAAATTATTTCAAAAGGAAGTTATCTTATTATCGTGCCTATTCAAAATGAGATAAGAAAAGGTTGGGATGAAGCATTTAAGGAGATGAGTAAAAACGGTGATGATACATTGTTGATAAATGATGTCTTTGAAGAAGATATCGATGTATAGTCAATATGCTATTGTTCTGGTAAATCTTGATCCAACCATCGGTTCTGAAATAAAAAAGACAAGACCATGTATCATCATATCTCCAAATGAGATGAATTTTAATATTAAAACCGCAATAGTAGCTCCAATGACCTCAAAGTCAAAAGAGTATCCCACCAGAGTTAAAATTAATGATAATTCATATATTGTTTTGGATCAGATAAGGACTATCGATAAACAAAGAATTATCAAAAAAATAGGCGAAATCGATTTTGAGACTATTTTACAAATCAAACAAACTATAAAAGAGATGTTAGTTGACTAAAAAGCGTTGCCATCATTTTTCCATATTATTAGTACAATAATATTCCCCAAAAAGCTCATTTGAATAAAGTGTAAGGGAGGGTCAAATCAACTGTATAAACGACCAAAAAACTCTTTGAAAATTGCAGTTGTATTAGACACATTACAATAAACTATATCGATATCGATTGACTTGTTGTGTCAGGAAACTATTCATGTTTTAATAAAAAATGTATTAAAGGTATTTTAAATTTTTCAGATATATAGCGAGTTTCATAGAAACTTTTTCAAATATTATGGTGGTTCAAATAGTATAATTCTGTAAGTACAAATTTTATAAATTTCAAAGTATTGGATTTCGTTATGCAACTTGGAAAGTTAAAAAAAGTCGATTTACGATCAATTTGGGAGAATGAACCTCGCCACTTTACAAAATGGCTTTCAAAAGAAGAAAATTTAAATTTATTGGGTGAAGAAATAGGTATAGATATTTCTTTTATTAAAACCGAAGCTACAGTAGGAAGATACAATGTTGATATTTTAGCAGAAGAAGAAAATTCAGGTCGTAAAATTATAATTGAAAATCAGCTTGAAATTACCAATCATGATCATTTGGGTAAAATAATTACCTATGCATCAGGATATGATGCGGAGATTATAATATGGATTGTGAAAGATGCCCGTGATGAACATAAACAAGCCATCGATTGGTTAAATGAACATACTGATTCAAAAGCGAATTTTTTTATTGTAAAAATCGAACTGTGGCAAATAGGTAACTCGCCGGTAGCTCCAAAATTTCAAATAGTTTCTAAGCCTAATGATTGGGCAAAGGCCTTAAGGGATTCTACGAAAAATAATTTGACAGATACAAAACTTTTACAATTTAATTTTTGGACAAGATTTAAAGAATTTGCTCTAGAAAATAAAACAAAATTGAGATTAAGAAAAGTTTATCCTCAACATTGGTACGACATTAGCTATGGTAATTCTAAATCCCATATCGCTTTGATTGTCGATACACAGAATAAAGCGATACGATGCGAAATATATATACCGGACTCAAAAGAGATGTATCAACATTTTTTTAAAAATAAAGACAATATTGAAAATGCCCTGGGAGAGAAACTAGAATGGCTAGAACTTCCTGATAAAAAGGCGAGTAGAATAGTATTAGCAAAAAAAGCAGATGTTACAAACGAAAACGATTGGGAAAACCAATTTAGATGGTTAATGGAAAAAGCAGAAATGTTTAGTCAAGTTTTTGGAAAGTACAAAATTTAAGTACCATCTAAAAGCTTTCGTCTCATTTTGCTACAATTCCTTATGGCATATGTAAAACTAAGTGAAAAAGCGCTCAAACACAATCTAGAGACTGTATCCAAAAAAGCCGGTGGTAGCGATAAAATAGCTGCTGTTTTAAAAGACAACGCCTATGGGCACGGTATAGAGGGATTTGCAAAAAAGATCAGCAGGCTTGGTATCAAGAAAGCGGTAGTACGAACCTATGAAGAGGCACTGAAGATTGCCGATTTTTTCCCCTATATTCTTATTCTATCCGATACACCCCGCCATGATTCTTTTCATTATGCCATCAATGATTTGGATACATTGCAGGTATTGGAACCAGGGACGAAGGTCCATCTGAAAATTGATACCGGAATGCATAGAAACGGTATCGCTTTAGAGGAGATTGAAAAGGCATTTGAGCTATTACAAAAAAACAGAGCTCATTTGACAGGAGTGTTCACCCATTTTAGAAGTGCAGATGAGTTAAGTAGTGAACTCTTTTGGCAAAATGAGCAGTGGCAAACAGTAAAGCAGCATGTAATAGAATTGATCAAAAAATATAATTTACAAAAACCACTTTTTCATGCTGCAAATAGTGCTGCTCTGTTTCGTTTAGGGTGTGAGGATGATTTTGCAAGAATCGGGATAGCACTATACGGATACACGGAACTGGATGATCTGTATGAGCCTCCTGCTTTAGAGCCGGTTGCGTCGCTTTGGGCGCAAAAAATCGCTTCAAGAGAGTTAAAAAAAGGTAGCCGAGTCGGATACGGGGGTGTTTTCGAAGCCAGGGAGGATATGATTATCAGTACCTATGATGCAGGCTATGCAGACGGAATTTTTCGCTTCCAAAAAGAGATTGAAGATGGGAAAATTTTAGGAAGAGTGAGCATGGACTCCATCCTCTTGGAAGGAGAGAAAAAAGAGATTTGTATCTTTAGCGATGCTAAAAAGATGGCCCGTAAACTAGGGACGATCAGCTACGAACTTCTTGTCAAAATGCCGGCACATCTTAGTCGCACCTGGATTGATTAGTTAAAAATACCCCATCTATTCCGGCCTCAATCGCTTTTTCGATCACTCTTTCGTCTATAAAAGCTACCACTTTTGCGTCAAAAAGATAATTTTCTGCTATTTTTTGTACCTCTTTTGCCAATGGTAAAGAACACAGTAAAAAAGAAGCCTGCAGTGCATTTGCATAGACCGCCTCTTTTACATTTGCTATCTCTACAGCAACTTGTATTCCATTTTCTTGACAATAGCGTAATATCTCAAAATCAAATGCAAAGCGTACAATGCTGTTTGGCGGCGTTGAGACTATTTGCTCTTTGTTTTCAACCCGATAAAATGAGGGAGCCGGAATCTTGGGATGACCAAATATCAGCATCATTTTGCTCCCGCACACTCTTTTGAGCAGTAGTATTTGCCATTTTTAATGATCGCTTCTTTGTTGCTTACATATGTTCCACATGTATCGCACTCTACCATAGTATCCGTCTCTTTGTCATGGGCGATCGGTTTTTTCTTGATAAAGAAGTAGTAGATTGCACCGATGACAGCTGCAAGAAGTAAAATTTTAAATAACATCATCTCCCTTTAGTAGTAGATATTTTCTTTTTCCTCGCTCAAATATAGAGTAGTGTTCCATTCCCTTAAGTTCATCTCCAAGATTTTCTCCTTTGTAAAAGAGAAGTGTCGTTGAGGGTGTTATGAACTTTTTACTGAGATCAATGAGATCTTTTGTCTTCATCACAGCTCGTGAAGTGATGAGATCCATGGGGACTGCCTCGATCTGTTCCACTCTTTTTTTATATACTATTACATTCGATAAGTTTAGAATCGATTTCATATAGTGTAGGAAACTGGCTCGTTTTTGTCTTGGTTCGGTAAGAATCCATTGTGTCTTTGGCATCGCAATGGCCAAAACGAGTCCGGGGAAACCGGCTCCTGTACCGATGTCGAGGGCATTTTGTATGGTATCGGGTAGAAACTGTAGTGCAAAGAGGGCATCTTCTATATTCTCTTGTACCTCCTCTTCACTCTTTGACCCTGTTAGATTGTGGATCTTGTTCCACTCCAGAAGTTTTTGGGTAAAAATATTGAGTTTTTCTTCGGTACTCATCAAAGCATATGTCCCATTTTCTCTTTTTTGGTTTTTAAATAGGCTTCATTATGGGGATTTGGTGAAACTTTGATAGGGATTCGCTCAATAATCTCTACATTTTTAAGGCTCTCTATCTTTTTGGGATTGTTGGTAAGGAGACGTATTTGATCAATTCCGTAAAAATCGAGAATAAACTCAACCATCTCGTATGTTCGCTCATCTGCGGAAAATCCAAGCTGATGGTTTGCTTCGATGGTATCGTATCCTCTATCTTGCAGGGCATAGGCGTTCACTTTGTTCAAAAGTCCGATATTGCGTCCCTCTTGTCTGAGATAGATGAGCATTCCTCCATGTTTTGCAATGAAGTTTAAGGCAAAGTGCAGCTGTTCGCCGCAATCGCACTTTTTACTGCCTAGCGTATCGCCAGTGAGGCATTCTGAGTGTACTCTTACAACAGGTGCTTTGCCAAGAGGCTCTTTTATCATTACGAGATGCTCTTTGCACCCCTGTGCAAAGCATTGAATTTTAAAATCTCCATAGCTCGTAGGGAGGTTGGCGACTTCACTGACTTTAATATCCATTTTCCTCTTCTTTTTGGTAAAATAGCCTAACTTTGCTCAAATTATATCAAAAGGCTCCACATGTTCAAACGTTTTCGAAGGCTCAGGCTCAATCCTGTAATGAGAAACCTTGTCCAAGAGACGAGGCTCAGTGTCAATGACTTTATCTATCCTCTGTTTGTCCGAAGTGGCGAAGGGATCAAAAAAGAGGTGGACTCGATGCCCGGAGTCTACCAGATGAGTATCGATGAAGTGGTAAAAGAGTGCGAAGAGTTGAAAAAACTTGGGCTCTATGCAGTGATTCTTTTTGGCATTCCCGATGTGAAAGATAGTGTTGGCAGTGAAGCGCTTTGTGAGTCAGGAATCATTGCGCGTGCTATCAAAGCGATCAAAGAGGCACATCCCGATATGTTTGTGGTGACAGATCTTTGTTTTTGCGAATATACCGATCATGGTCATTGTGGAGTACTCGATCCGAAACTCCAAACGGTAGATAACGATGCCACTCTTGAGCTGTTGGCAAAACAGGCTGTAGTCCATGCAAAAGCCGGGAGTGATATGATCGCTCCAAGCGGGATGATGGATGGAATGATTGCCGCTATCAGAGCGGGGCTTGATGCAGCAGGATTTAGCCATATTCCTATCATGAGCTATTCGACAAAGTTTGCCAGTGCCTACTATGGACCGTTTCGTGATGTGGCAGAGTCTGCTCCAAGTTTTGGGGATAGAAGAAGCTATCAGATGAATCCGGCAAACAGGAGAGAAGCGGTACTGGAAAGCATAGAGGATGAAACAGAAGGTGCAGATATATTGATGGTCAAACCGGCCCTAGCATACCTGGATATCGTTCGAGATATCAGGGAAGCTTCGATGCTTCCGTTGGCTGTATACAATGTAAGCGGGGAGTATTCGATGCTGAAGATGGCTGCTCGAGCAGGGGTGATCGATTATGAAAAGGTGATGATGGAGACGCTTCTTGGTTTCAAACGTGCAGGTGCGGATATCATCATCACCTACCATGCGAAAGAGGCTGCAAAACTGCTATAATAACTTTTTTAATTTCCCGGCAAGGATAGGCCTTGAGACACTTTTTGACACTGAAAGATTTTACGAAAGAAGAGATTTTGGAGATGATCGAACTGGCCCGTTCGATCAAAGCCCAGACCAAGCGAAGAGAATTTGTTCCATATATGGAAAACAAGACTTTGGCGATGATTTTCGAAAAGAGTTCCACTCGAACGAGAGTCAGTTTTGAAGTAGGTATTTATCAGCTTGGCGGAATCGGACTTTTTTTGAGTAAAAACGATATCCAGCTCGGTCGCGGTGAACCTATGAAAGATACGGCTCGCGTAGTAAGCCGAATATGCGATATGGTAATGATACGAACCTATGAGCAAAGCAAACTGGAAGAGTTTGCGGCTTTTAGTCAAGTGCCTGTCATTAACGGATTGACAAACGAGTACCATCCCGTTCAGTTGATGGCCGATTATCTGACGATGATAGAGTATGGAAAAGCAGATAGTCCTGTCGTGGCGTATGTTGGAGATGGAAACAACATGACCCATTCTTGGCTCATGCTGGCAAGTAAGCTTGGGTTTACCCTTCGCATAGCGACACCAAAAGGGTACGAGCCAGATCCGAATATCGTAGAGGATGCGATGCGTTTTGCCAAAGAGAGCGGAGCGACGATTGAACTCATGCACGATCCAAAAGCGGCAGTCCAAGATGCCGATGTGGTAACGACAGATACATGGATAAGCATGGGACAAGAAGAGGAAAAAGAGAAAAGAATTAAAGATTTTAAAGGGTTCCAAGTTGATACAATACTCATGTCATTGGCAAAAAAGGATGCTATCTTTTTACACTGTCTGCCTGCTTACAGGGGATATGAAGTCTCTGAGGAGGTGTTTGAAGCGCACGCCGAAGAGATTTTCGATGAGGCAGAAAACAGACTCCATGCCCAAAAGGGGATTATGGTCTGGCTCGATAGAAAAAGGGGTGAATCGTGAGATATTTTTTGGTTGCCTTGATGATACTTCCAATTTTTGCCGCCAATATCAGTAAAAAATATATGGTAGCCAATAACTGTATGGCATGTCACAAATGGGTAGTGGACAAATGGAAAACCTCTTGGCATTCACGATCGCACTACTCAAAAGACCCGCTTTATAAAGCAACGTTGCAGTATATGTCCAAAAAACTGCATCGACCATTGGAAGCGATCGAGATCAAATGTGCCCAGTGTCACAATCCTCGGATGGATGTGAAAAAAATGAGTGAGGATGAAATCATTTCAAGAGCGGTTGGAATCGGTGATAAAAAGACAGATGAAGCGATCAATGCAGCCTATGTGAAAGACGGGATCAACTGTATCGTCTGTCACAATATCAAGGCGATCAAAGAGAGTCACGATCCCGATAAACGGGGATATAAAAGTATCGTATGGGGACCAAACGATACGATGGTTGGACCTTTTGCCGACGCAAAGTCTCCATATCATAAAACGATGCAAGCAGACCATTTTCTCCATCCAAACAAACTCTGTTTCGTGTGCCACTATAACGGCCGAAACAAATATCATAAACTGGTTTATGAAACTGGTATGGAGTATGAACAATCAGGTTCGACCAAACAGTGTGTAGAGTGTCATATGAGTGAAAAAAGAGAGCGTCGTTTGGCGAATATCGTAGTAAATGGCTCTTTACCAAAAATCAGAACCGTGCGGGACCATCTCTTTATGGGTGCTAGAAACGGCGATATTTTGCAAAAAGCTCTAGATGTGAAAGCATCGGTAAACAATGGCAGACTAACGATCCACTTGATCAACAGAACGCCCCACAGGGTCCCGACAGGCTTTGCAGGGAGAATGGTGGTCATAGAGGCTCATTTTGGAAATACTGTGAAAAAAGAGATCATCAAAACGCAATATCTTGATAGAAAAGGAAGAGTGACTGTTCCGTATTTGGGTAAAAAGAAAGTATTTGATAATAGAATTTTGCCAAAAGAGGATCGCGTAGTAACATTCGATCTTCCTTCCAGTAATCTTCATGAAGTTTCGATCAAAATATATTATCGACTGATCAATGACGACTTAGAAAAAAAATTGAAAGTATCTGATCCAATTTTTCATAAAAACTATCCTATTGCCAATTTGAAACTTAAGATATAATGGAGGAGATGTGAATATAGAAAAAAGCAATGGCAAATCATTGATGACGAAGATTAACAATCTTGCGAAAGAGCTTGGAATTGAGAATCCTCAAGGCGTAACTATCGTTCGTCTTGAAGATACGGAGGATCCAAACAAAAAGACCCTTGAGCTTGTACAGGGGAGCTGGGAGAGCAAAGCGCCTTGGTTCGTTATCGACAAAGAGGAGAAAGTCCATGTACTTTCTACACTTGAATCGATACTCCATCTGATTCGCTCTTTAAATGAAGCGAAATATGAAAATTTCAACCTCAAACTGGAAAAAGCGATTTTAGAAAATCTCCCAATCGATTTTAACGATGTTTGGGTTGTTGCCATGAGTGAAATCCAAAAAAGGCTCACTGAGAGCAAAAACAAAAATCTGCTCGATATCGATATCAAAAAGCTTGTGAAAGATATCAAGAAACACCATCCAAATCTTTTCATGCAACTCAAAGATTTACAATTTCCTCCACAAGGCCATCAATGATCGATTTTGAAAAATTTGTCAAATATTCAAAACCGGGACCAAGATATACGAGCTATCCCACAGCTGTAGAGTTTAGTGAAGAGTTTTCGTATGAGAGATACATCGAAAAGCTTCATGCTCAAAAGGATGAAACGCCGCTATCACTCTATTTTCACCTCCCCTTTTGCCGAAGTGCCTGCTACTTTTGCGGATGCAATGTGGTTTTTACCTCAAAAGAGGATAAAAAAGAGCGCTACATCAGCTATTTGCAAAAAGAGCTTGATATCCTAAAAAATCATATCAATCCAGACAGAGAGGTGATCCAGCTCCATTTTGGTGGCGGAACGCCTACATTTTTCTCTCCCGAGCAGCTACAAAGAATCGTTGCATCCATTAAAGAGGTGTTTGGGAACTGGAGCAGTGAAGCGGAAGTGAGCTGTGAGATCGACCCGAGATTTCTGAGCGAAGAGCATATGCAAGTTTTGAGTGAGGGAGGTTTCAACCGGGTCAGTTTCGGCGTGCAGGATTTTAACGAACAGGTTCAGCAAGCGGTGCATAGGATCCAAAGTTTTGAAGAGACAAAAATGGCGGTGGACCTTGCCAGGAAATATGGCATGCAAAGCGTCAATATCGATCTTATCTATGGCCTTCCGTTCCAAACGCTTGAGAGTTTCAAAAAGACGCTGGATATGACGCTGCAGCTTGATCCCGATCGACTGGCCGTTTTCAACTATGCCCATGTGCCTTGGCTGAAAAAAACGATGAGAAAAATAGATGAGACCACACTTCCTACACCGGATGTAAAGTTGCAGATTCTCAAATACACCATCGACTTTTTTACCTCCAACGGATACAAAATGATCGGTATGGATCACTTTGCAAAACCGGATGATGAACTGTTTAGAGCGATCGAAAAGGGAGAACTGCATAGAAACTTTCAAGGCTATACCACAAAAGGCGGTGCCGATCTTATAGGCATAGGTCTGACAAGTATCGGAGAAGGTGAGGACTACTACGCCCAAAACTTCAAAGAGATGCAAGAGTATGAAGCGGCGATTGACGAAGGAAGACTCCCTTTTCATCGAGGTGTGGAGCTCGGTTTTGATGACAAGGTGAGAAAAGCGGTCATCATGGAACTGATGGCCAATTTCAAACTCGATATCCCAAGAATCGAAAAAGAGTTTGGCATCGATTTCAAAGACTATTTTCAAGAGGCTTTACAAGATCTCAAAGAGTTCGAAGACGAGGGGCTTGTAACGATCCAAGATGACGCGATCGAAGTGAGTCCTACTGGGACTTTGCTTATCCGAAATATCGCTATGCCGTTTGACGCCTACATGAAAAAGCATGGAGACAGTAAGAAGGTCTTTAGCAAAACAGTATGAAACTCCTTGTTTTCACTACAAAAAAGCAGCTGCGAAATTACGCTGCTGCTCATTCTGACACTCTTTTACCAAAACTGCTGACCATTCAAGAGTTTCTCGATAGAGCGATTCTGACAGAGAAGATATTTATCCCTCAAGAGCTGAGGCTGCATTACTTTTATGAAGCGTGCAAAAATGTTCCACTGGAAAAACTTGGCATTGAGAAAAATTTTGAACGGTTCGTACATGAAGCAGACTTGATCTACTCATTTTTGAAAGAGGTGCATCTAGAAAAGGTGGATTTGGAAACAATCGCACAGTACGATATCTATGCATCCTATCCGGAGCATCTTGCCATCATTCAAGCGATTTACAAAAACTATAAAAAATTGCTGGATGCAAAAGGTCTTGTTGATCCTATCACTTTAGAAGATTTTGCAATCAACAATGCATACTTTGATCAGTTTGAATCGATTACGATCTATCTTTCTGGATATTTGAGCCGGTTTGATCAAGGGATCATCAGTGCTATTCGAACTCCTGTTACCATCGAGTTGGAAGTGACACCATTCAATACTGCTCTTGCAAAAAAGATGTTTGGGATCCAAAAGCCAGGTGTGTACCAAATTGATCAAAAAGGCAATATCGAAACGATACCAGAATATAGAGAGGAGCCGACGATTGAGGTGTGTGGTTTCCCAAAAAGAATAGAACAGACAAACTTTGTCTTTGCCAAAATAGAGGAGTTTGTTCGATCTGGAATTGATCCGCAAAATATCGCCGTCATTTTACCCCAAAAGGATTTTAAGGAGTTTTTGGAAGCCTTTGATCGTTTGGACAATCTCAATTTCAGTATGGGAGACTCTTTCATCTATTCAAAGCTCTATAGAAAATTGGAAGCGCTCTATCGATACTGTTATTTTGGGGAAGAGGAGTATTTGATCAAATTAAGCGAAGAGGAGATTCACACCTTTCAATCAATCGATTCTTGGCTGAAGCTAGAGAGTTTTATCCAAAGCTTGGCTACCGATAAAGAAAAGAGGGTGATCGAGGAGAGTCTCTATCTTTTTGGAAGGCTTATCGAAAACATCGAGATTGATGTCAAGGATATGATAAAGCTGCTGCTGGAGAGACTCAAAGAGCTGAGTTTCGATGACGTTCGTGGCGGGAAAGTGACGGTGATGGAGATGTTGGAGAGCAGAGGGTGTCGATACGAAGGTGTGGTTATCGTCGATTTCAATGAAGAGGCCGTACCAAAAATCGGTAGCGAAGATCTTTTTTTAGATACCAATCTGCGAAAAAAAACAGGGCTTCCCACTATGACGGACAAAGAGTCTTTACAAAAGCACTACTACTACCAGCTAATGCGATATGCAAAAAAGGTGGCACTCTCTTACGTCAAAAACGAAGAAAGCGATATCAGTCGCTTTTTTTATGAACTACCTTTTCAAAAACAGCAAGAAGTTCCAAAACGTTATGAAAATGTACTCTATACGAAAACGCAAAAAGAGAATGTGTATGAAAAAGATGCAACATTTAAGTTGCCGAAAGTATTGACCCCTACAACTTTGGAGGTACTGCTTCGATGTCCACTGCGTTACTACCTTCGTTATATCGAGCAGATCAAGGGACCAAAAGAGAAGATTGTGGGATTTGATATCCATGAGGCTATCAATGAAGCAGTAGCTTCCAGACCCGAAAGTGTTCAAGACTATTTTGAAAAGATAATGCAAAGATTGACGAAAAACGTTTCACGGTATGAAGAGTATCGACTTCGCGTGGAATGGGAAGAGAAGCTTCGAAAATTTGCCCAGGAAGATTTTTCCCTTTTACGGGGGAAGGTGTCCATTGAGAAAAATCATGGAAGAGCATTTGGGAATTTCATTCTTGAGGCGAGGGCCGACAGAGTCGTTAAAAGAGATGGCAAGATTTTTATCTACGACTATAAAACCAATAAGACCGGCAACTATCTAAACGTATACGAGAAGGATGAAAACAAATTGCAAGCGGAGTTTTACGCCTACATTTGGCAAAGCGACGAGGTCTATTTTTGGGATTTGTATAACGTGAAGTTGCAGCGTATCGATACTTCCAAAGCAAAGGAACAGATTGAGAAGGCGATCGAGAAACTCGTAGGGGTTACAAAAAAGAGTGAAGATTTGAACTATTGTAAATATTGCCTCTATAAATTTGGATGCAAGGGGCTTACATGAACCTTATCGCCCTCAAGGCGAGTGCCGGGACCGGAAAAACATACAGTTTGGCGCTTTACTATCTTGCGAGACTTTTTGAAGGGGCAAATCCCTATGATATTGTGGCCATCACCTTTACCAATAAAGCGGCCAACGAGATGCGAGAGCGGGTGATTGATTTTTTGTTTGATCTGGATGAGGAGAAACTGGAACAAATTGCTTCGATTATACAAAAAGACCCTAAAACTCTCTCTATGAAACAGCAGCAAGTCATCCGAAAGTTTCTTGTAAGTCGTCTCAATATCCTCACAATCGATGCGTTCGTACAAAAGATTTTGAGAAAATTCGCCTTTTTCGCCAGCCTTTCCCCCGATTTTACCATCGAGACAATCGAAGTTTTTGAGTCTTTCATCAATGCACTGGAAGAAAAAGAGTTTATGAGATTGACCAATTTTGCAAAGTGGTTTGGACAGAGTGGAATTGGTACTTTTTTTGATACGCTCTATGAAAAAGACAAAGAGCTTCCTGCCGTTCAGTGTACGATTCAGGATAATATGGAAGAAGTACTCTCTTTGTATCACAAAATAGTAGAGCATATCCATAATGTGGGTACAGAAGCGAAAAAGCGAGATTTTCAACCGGTAGCCAGAGTGGAAGAGTTTCTCTTTACAAAAAGTGGCGGGATAAGAGCGTGGCTAATGAAAGAGGAGTTTAAGATTCCAGGAGTTCCCGCATCACACGAGGTTCAAGAGATTTTCGTGCAGCTCAAAAATGCGATAAAAAAATATTACGACTTTAAAGAGGCGAAATTTTTACAAACGCTGTTTGATTATTACGAGCAGTTTAAAATCCAGAGAAAAAGGCTCATTGCTCAAAGGAATGCTCTAGATTTTACCGACATCAAGCATTATACGTACGATTTACTACAAGATTCCATAGAAAAAGATTTTCTCTATTTCAGGCTCGATAGCAAAATATCACACATTCTATTTGACGAATTTCAAGACACCTCTGTGGAGGATTGGAAAATATTTGAACCTTTGGTCGATGAGATAGCAAGCGGAATGGGGGTTCAAGAACAGCGCAGTTTTTTTTACGTTGGAGACGTGAAACAGGCTATTTATGGATTTCGAGGAGGGCAGGCAGAACTTTTCGACTGGGTGGCACGACGCTATGGCATGCAGATCGAAGAGCTTGATGTCAATTACCGTTCACGTTCGAATATCGTCGAATATGTCAATGAGATGTTTGGGCTTGAACAAAAAAGCGATAAAACGGGCGGCTATGTGGAAGTACGGGAGAGTGAATCGCTCCTTGAAGACCTGCAAGCAAAAGTACAGATGCTTTTGGATAGCGGCGTACAAGAAGATCAAATCGCCATCCTTGTCCCTACGAATAACGATGTTTTTCAAGTTGCCGATTTCTTGCAAGAATCACTTGGTTTGAAGGCAACTACCAGCAGTTCCAAACTTCTTATCCATCAGCCTTATGCAAAAGCGATCATCGAGGCAATAAAGTATATCTATTCCAAAGAGAAGATCCATCTTTTCAATTTTCAAAGTGTCGCTTCACAAGAGCTTGATACGTTCAAAGAGCATAAGCCGGTTCAGCTTATTCGAAAGATTGCAGATCGGTATGATTTGTGGGATGACTCGGTTTTAGAACTTTTGGAGCATTCTGTGACATATAAAGATATCGAAGAGTTTGTAGAAAAAATTGATCAATGTGGTATTGAAGTACAAAGTGCAAGCCAGGGAGTTGAGGTCCTTACTGTTCATAAATCCAAAGGCCTTGCATTTGAACATACTATCGTTCTGGATCGACTGGGTTTGGATCGATCGAGAAAAGAGAACATTATCTTCGATTATGAGGGGATCGATCTAAAAAGAGTTGTCTTACGGCAAAAGGGAAGAGAACAATTTGATCAAGAATATCGACAACTGCTTGAAAAAGAGGAGCAAAAAGAGCTACAAGAGCTTCGAAATGTTGCATATGTAGCTTTGACACGTGCAAAGGATTCTTTGATCGTCTTGAAAAATCCGAACTCAAAACGGTACGGATTTTTACAAGAGACGCGAAGAGGAGAAGTTGTGGCGCAAAAAAGCGGGAATGATGAGAAAATAGTACCCTTTGCATGGAAAATGAGAAACTACGGGAAACAGGAGATTATCGAAGAGGCAGAATATAGGCCGAACGATTTTAAAGCGATTTATAAAGGAGAAGCGTATCATCAATCTTTGGAGATCGGTTTTGCATACGCCAAAAGCCGGTTTGCACTGTTGAGTGATTTGGAGCATATGCAAGAAGAGGTGGAAAAAGTCCAGGAAATGATTGAAAAAAGATTTAAACCGATCTGTTACAAAGAGATTCCATTTGTGAGTGGAGATAAGCTTGGTATAATTGACCTACTTATAGAAGAAGATGAACGCTATATCATCATAGACTATAAAAGTACTAGGCCTCATGATGAGAGCGGATACATAAAACAGGTTCAGTTTTACAAAGAATCGATAGAAAAGATCACAGGAAAAAAAGCTGAAGGGTATCTTCTTTATATCGATGAATTACAACTAAAAAAGGTTTGAGCGTGTTTGAGTTTACTTCAGTGAGCGATGCTTGTATCAAATGTGGAAAATGTATTCCCACATGTACCATACATCAGGTGAACCCTGATGAGGTTACGAGTCCAAGGGGGTTTATTGAACTGCTTGGGGATTATCAAAAGGGCGAGATTGAACTGGATAAAACGGCCAAGGATATTTTTGAGAGCTGTTTTTTATGTACCAACTGTGTGGATGTCTGTCCAAACTCTTTACCAACAGATATGATTATAGAAGAGGTTCGACACGATATCGCTCAAAAATATGGAATTGCCTGGTATAAAAGGGCGTTTTTTTGGCTTCTTCGAAACAGATGGGCAATGGATCTTTTTAGTAAACTGGGATACGTTTTTAAAAGCTGTGTACTGCAAAATGAACCCAAAAGAAGAGGACTCCTTCCAAAGTTTGATCTACCGATGATCAAAAAAGATAGGCTTTTGCCATCCATGAAAAGTAAAAGCTTTTTGAATAGCTACCCAAACCGTATCAATAAAAATGGCAAAAGAAAAGTCGCTATTTTCATCGGTTGTTTGGCAAATTACAACTATACGGAGATCGGCGATGGGCTGGTGGAAATTTTAAAAACGCTAGATTACGAGATTTTTATTCCTAAAAAGCAGCTTTGCTGCGGAGCCCCTGCCTATTTTACGGGGGACTTTGATACAGTGGAGTATCTTACAAAAAAGAATATAGAATATTTTGAAACATTTATCGATGAAGTGGAAGCTATCGTCATACCAGAGGCCACCTGCAGTGCTATGATCAAGCATGACTGGGAGGTCTTTTTTACCAATCGCGGTATGCAAGAGTGGGCGCAAAGGGCAAAGAAAGTGAATGAAAAGATTTTCATGGCGACCGAGTGGTTGGCTAACCATACAAATCTCAAAGAGCTTTTAGAACAAAAAGGGAAAAGATTTGAGGAGGTTGTAACCTACCACGATGCGTGCCATGCAAGAAAGGTACAGGGTATTTGGAAGGAGCCAAGAGAGCTGATCGGAAAATCTTTTCAGCTTGTAGAGATGGAAGATCCGAACAGATGTTGTGGTTTTGGCGGCGTCACGATACAAACGGAAAAATTCCATCTGGCACAGGCTGCCGGGAAACCGAAAGCTGCCATGATTGAAAAAAGTGGTGCCAAAATCGTTTCGGCGGAGTGTAGCGCGTGCCGTGTACAGATCAGCAATGCGTTGTATCAAAACGGTGTGGATGCAGTTTTTAAAAATCCGATAGAATTGATCGCAAAAGCTTTAAAAGAGTCTTAATTTTTGTTACATTACAATAGTTTGGTTGTTTTAGTAGCTATAAAAGGATTTGTATGAAAAAACTATTGATGATAGCAGCTTTTGGTACATTTATGTTTGCAGGGGTTACTGGGGAAGGGCATCATGCCGATCATTGGAGCTATTCCGGTAATATGGGACCACAGCACTGGGGTGATATAGATCCAAAGTTTCGGATGTGTGCTTTGGGTGTCAACCAGTCCCCCATCGATATGGATCGCTTTGTCGATGCAAAACTTCCAAAACTCAAAATAACGTACGCAGGAATAGCAAAAGAGGTCGTCTATAATGGTCATACGATTAAGGTAACTACATTAGGGAAAAACGAGGTGGTTATAGATGGCAAACCTTTCATGCTCATGCAGTTTCATTTTCATACACCAAGCGAAAACAAGATAGCTGGAAAACAGTTTCCTATGGAAGCACACTTTGTTCACAAAAGTAAAGACGGAGAGTATCTTGTCATAGCTTTAATGTTCAAAGAAGGGAGAAAAAATAGCGCTTTGCAGAAAGTCTTGAATGATTTAAGCACGGAAGTCGGTAAAAAGCGTATGCTAAGAGAAATGTTTAATCCTGGTGATTTTTTTCCAAGAAAACTGGATTATTACCGATATGATGGCTCGTTTACAACGCCTCCTTGTACGGAAGGTGTACGATGGATTGTCCTCAAAAATCCTGTGGAAGCCAGTAAAGAACAGATTGCAATGATGCATGAAATCATGCATGACAATAGCCGACCTGTGCAACCACTGAAAGCACGAGTCATTTTAAAATAAGGAAACACAATGAATCTATCTATGCTTAAAAAGATCCAGTACGCCAACATCCTTTCCATTGTTCTTTTTTCTATAACAGTCACTGTCGAGATATTTAAGTCTGGATTTGACTGGATTTTTATATTAAATATCATCAATTTCATCTGTGCATGGATTATTTTTGTCAGTGTCATAAAGATTCAAAAAACATTGAGGGTGCTTTCTACTGTTATTCAAAAAGCGAAAAATGGTATCTTTAACTACTCATTTACTATAAACGATACTGGTGTTATTAAACTTATGGGAGAGAACCTTACCGCATTTATGAATGAGGTGGAAACCTTTTTAAGTGACACCGATAGAGTACTTAAAGATATTGATCACAAGCGCTTCAGTGTTATTGATCCAGATCGGTACAACGGGGAATTTAAAAAAATAGCTCTTTCGATCAATCATTCTGTCGAAAATATTCAGGCAAAAGAGAGATTTGTTGAAAAAGAGGAACTCAATTTCAAAATAGGAAAGTTAGGAGGCGGAGTGGCCGGTGGACTCAATGTGATTAAAGAAGATTTATTGCACTCTATTGAAAAAGTAAAAAAGATTGTAGCCAACTCCAATAATATTTCCGATGAAGCTGAAGATGTGAACAAACTTCTTGATGACGTCGTTGTAAAACTGGATCAACTTCTAACCCTTATCCACAAATCAAACAAAATGACCGAATCGCTCAACAAAAAAGCAGAAAATGTAGGGGATATTATTAAACTGATCAACGATATCGCTGACCAAACGAATCTTTTGGCTCTCAACGCCGCTATCGAAGCAGCACGTGCCGGAGAATTGGGTAAAGGCTTCAGCGTTGTCGCTGATGAAGTAAGAAAACTTGCTGAAAAGACCCAGAAGTCAACGGAAGAGGTTCGAAAAGTCCTCGAATTGCTCCAGAACGAGAGTCGAGAAAGTGTACAAAATGCCAAAAAAATGGAACGCATTGCAAATGAGTCGACAGGCCTTGTCGAAAATTTTAAAAATTCACTTACTGATTTTACCGCGCATGCTGTCCGCTCCAAGATTTTGGCAGACTCCATTGCCAACACACTGACTATTACCAAATTTAAACTAGATCATGTCATTTATAAAAACCAAGTGATTTATCACAACTTCTTCATTGGAAAAATAGAAAACTCCTATGTGGATGAGAAGCATTGCGACTTTGGACGGTGGTATTACAATCAAGGAAAAGAGATTTACAAGGAGATACCACTCTATTTTGAGATAGAAAAGCCTCATACCAAACTGCATAAACTTGCAAAAGAGATCATTGAAATTATAGAACAACCAGATTTTGACAATTATGTTTTGGCCCATAAAGATGAGATATATAATAAATTTGTAGAAATGGAAAATGCTTCTTCGCAGCTTTTTGAACTTCTAGATAGGCTTTTGCATGAGTATGAACTCCATCTCAATAAAGAAACTATCGATGTGGAAGTGGTTGAAAAAGAGCAGACTCCGGCATTAATCAATGCTTCATAAATAAGATATAATTTCCCTTGTAAAAACAAGGGAGACTATGACATACTGGAATCATATCTACGAACACTTCAATCCGATCGCTTTCACAATATTTGATGTACCGGTGCATTGGTATGGGATCATGTATGTTCTTGCACTTTTGGTGGCTCTTTTGGTGGCTCAATGGATCGTTAAAAAAGATAATCTACCTTTTACCAAGGAAGAACTTGATATCTATTTTATCTGGGCAGAAATTGGAGTTATTTTAGGTGCAAGAATTGGCTATATACTCTTTTATGATCCTCATACAAACTACTATCTTACTCATCCATGGCAAATCTTCAATCCTTTTATGAATGGTCATTTCGTGGGTATCAGGGGGTTCAGCTATCACGGTGCTATTATCGGCTTTTTAATTGCGACCTATCTTTACGCAAGGAGATACAAAAAAGATTTTTGGAAATTGATGGATTTAGTAGCACTATCTGTACCTTTAGGATATGTTTTTGGTCGAATCGGAAACTTTTTGAATCAAGAACTTGTTGGACGAGAGACGGATATGCCATGGGGTATCTATGTAGATGGCACTTTGCGACATCCTTCCCAGCTTTACGAAGCATTGACAGAAGGACTGTTGACTTTTATCATTTTATATTTTTACAGAAAAAAGAAGCATTTTGACGGAGAATTGATCGCTTTGTACGGAGTACTATATGGTACATTTCGTTTTCTGTGTGAATTTTTTAGAGCTCCAGATATTCAACTTGGATTTATTTGCTGCGGTTGGATGACGATGGGACAGATTCTTTCACTTGCTATGATTGTATTATCTGGTATAGTCTATGTCTATTTGAGAAACACTAAATACGGGAGGGTACAATGAGTGATACACATATGATAGGACTGTATGCAACGTTTATATTCATGATCATATTGGCCATTATGCCTTATGTGGTGATCAAGTATGTCAAAAAAAGAGGAAGGGACGGCTTGAAGAAATAGTCATTCTCTTTCCAGTTTTGTAATTTTTGGATAGATTTTTAAAATACTGATAAAAAGCGTTATCACAGCTGGTCCTATGATCATACCCCAAAATCCATAACTCGTTAAACCGGCTACTATCGAGAAAAAGATAAGCAGTTCATTTATGCGAACATGTTCATCTTCTATCATCACCTGATCGATATATTTTATGATGATCGGTTTGATAATGGTGTCGGCGATACCAGAGATAACGATAATAGAATAGAGCGCTATGACAATGGCGCCGGTGGTATTGTCCAAAAAGTATTGGTGCAAGGTGATCGGTAACCACATGATGATGCCGCCGATCACTGGGATAAGCGAAGCAAAGCCATATAAGATACCGAGCATGATACCATTGTACCCATAGATTTGGACAATAATACCAAAAAGAATCCCCTCCAACACTGCTGTGGCAATAATAGAGTTAAACACAACCCCCATAACCCCAGCGAGATTTTCAAATAGGAGTTTGCTATCCTCCTTTCGGAAAGGGATGATGTTTTGAAAATAGAGGAGCAGGTCTTTTCCATAAAGATTTGCAAAAAAGTAGAAGATGAGAATCAAGAAGATATCTTTGAAAAAATTGGCACTCTTTTTCCCTAAAAATGTTGCTGTTTGGATAACCCAGTTGATAATGTTTTGAATATCGAATTGTTCGAAATATTTTTGTAAGGAGTCACTTTTTATCCAGCTGTTGTGCTGCAGTGTCTGTACAATCCAGTTTTTTGTTTGAGCAATTGTCTGTTTAAGAAGATCAAAATCGATATTGGCTACAAAAGTGGCGGCATTGGTAATGATGTAAATGATAGGAAGGAAAAAGATAAAGGCGAGCACTGCTGTACTCGCTGTTGCAGGCAACACTTGACCCGGGAGTTTTTTCATGAAATAGCTATGCATTTTATAGGATGCCAATGCAAGTAATATTGCAATGATCATTGTATTGAGAAATGGATAGAAAACTTTTAAAACAAAATAGGTAACAATAAGAAATAAAACACCTAGAAAATGGATCGGTTTCATGATTTCCTCAAAAGAGCGAGTTTTGTATATTGGGCGTTAGTTTCAAAATCTCATAGGTTTTGAGTGTTGCCATTCTTCCCCGCGCCGTTCGCTCAAGATATCCATTGGCCAGTAAAAATGGCTCGATAACATCCTCAATTGTCCCTTCATCCTCGCTAAGTGCTGCAGCGATGGTACTCAGTCCCAAAGGTTTTCCTTTTGCATCGGCTAAGAGCTTTAAGAGTTTCAAGTCAAGCTCATCAAATCCTCTCTCGTCTACTCCAAGAGCTTCTAAGGCCTTTTGTGTTCTTTTGAGCGTGATGGTTTTTTCATCTGCTACATCGGAAAAGTCTCGGACTCTTTTTAGAAGTCTCAATGCGATTCGGGGGGTTCCTCTGCTTCGTTTTGCTATCTCCAGTGCAGCCTCCGCATCTATATCTTTGGAGAGTTTGTTTGCCGCGTTTGTAATAATTTGAGCGAGTTCTTGAGGGGTATAAAACTGCAAACGAAAATGCATTCCAAACCGATCTCTCAATGGAGAACTCAGCATACCAGCTCTTGTAGTCGCACCAATGAGGGTGAATTTGGGCAGATCGATTTTGATCGTTTGTGCTGCCGGACCGCTTCCTATAATGATATCGAGTCGAAAATCTTCCATTGCTGGATAGAGTATCTCTTCGATAGCCGGGGAGAGCCGATGAATCTCATCGATAAAAAGGATGTCTCCTTCTTCAAGGTTCGTGAGTATCGCAGCCAAATCCCCGCTCTTTTCGATCATCGGCGCAGCAGTGATTTTGATATTTGCTTCCATCTGCGAAGCGATGATGAGAGAAAGGGTTGTTTTGCCAAGTCCCGGAGGTCCAAAAAAGAGGACATGATCAAGGGTCTCTCCTCTTTTTTTGCAGGCTTGGATAAAGACTTTCAGGTTGTTTTTGATTTTTTCTTGACCAATATATTCATCCCAGTCACTTGGCCGAAGTGTCGTTTCAAAACTGCTCTCTTCACTGAACTTCTCTACTTCAACGATTCGTTCCATCAGTAGCTGAACTCCTGGCTAGGGAAAGAACCCTCTTTGACCTCTTTGGCATACTGCGAGACAGCCTCTTTGACCAGTTTCGCACCATTAAGATACTGCTTGACAAATTTTGGTTTGAAATCTTCAAAGAATCCAAGCATATCGCTCCAAACAAGAACTTGTCCATCTGTCTCTTTTCCCGCTCCTATACCTATTACAGGAACTTGCACGGCATCTGTGACTTTTGCTGCAACTTCAGGTTTGACGCCTTCGATAATGATACTAAATACCCCGGCTTCTTCTAACGCTTTGGCATCTTCCATAAGTCTGTCGGCCTCACGAACGACTTTATAGCCGCCTTGACCTCGCACATGTTGCGGGAGAAGGCCGATATGACCCATAACGGCTATTCCGTTTTGACAAAGGGTTTTGATTAGATCGGCTTTCTCTTTTCCACCTTCAAGCTTCACTGCATCCACATCTGTCTCTTTGTATATGCGAATGGCATTTTGCAAAGCCTCTTTTTCGTTGATATATGTTCCGTATGGCATATCCAAAACCACAAAAGCAGAAGGAGCGCCACTACACACAGCATTTGCATGGTAGATCATCTGGTCCAATGTAGCCGAGAGAGTGTCACTCCTGCCAGCAAAAACCATGTTGAGACTATCACCTACCAAGATCATATCGACAATCGGCTCAAAAAGTTTTGCAAACAGTGCATCATATGCAGTAATCATGACAAGCTTATTGCTGTTTTTTGCCGATTTTATGGTATTGACGGTATGCCTTTTCTTCATTAATGCCCCTTGTGAAGTTGCCTTCATTTTATCAAAAAAAGGGTATAATTACAATCAAAAATCTTCTAAAGGCATCATGTGAAAAAGCTCGTAGGATACATAACTTCTGCATATCCCGACAAAAATTTTACGATCGATCTCATTTTGGCTATGAAAGAAAAAGGGCTTGACAGTGTTGAGTTGGGCGTTCCTTTTAGTGATCCGGTTGCCGATGGTCCAGTTATAGAAGAGGCCAATGTTAGAGCTTTGAAAAATGGTTTTCGGTTCCAAGATCTATTGGACATTACAAAAGCGGTAAGTGATACCATTGATACTTTGTGGATGGGATATTTCAATCCTTTTTACCATCGCGGTATGCAAAGAAGCATTGAAGAGGCGAAAGCATTTGGTGTCAGCGGCTTTATCATTCCTGATTTGCCCTATGAGGAAGCCTTGACGTATCGTCCGCTCTTTGATGAAAATGATATAGCACTTATAGATTTTGTTGCTCCCACAGATAGTAAAGAGCGTATAGCCACCATTTTGAAAGACTCTAAAAAGTTTATTTATCTTGTAGCGTATGCCGGGATTACCGGAGCACAAAAGAGTGAGGATCTTAGTCAAGTTATAGAATGGATTAAAGAGACGACAAATACTCCAGTCTATTTAGGATTCGGTGTTAATGAAAAGACAGCCAAAGAGAAAGCAAAAGATGTCGATGGTGTGATCGTCGGAAGCGCTTTTGTCAAAATCTTGCTGGATGAAAACTTGACAAACAGTGAAAAAATTGATAGAATTGCCGAGCTTTCAGGTAGGATTAAGGAACAAATCAACTCCTAAAGTGGTTGCCCCGTAATATGGGGGTGACATGGCTTCGACGGGAGCAGTCTGTCACAGGCTGCGTGCCGGCTTGAGGAACGCCGTAAAAATTCCTCAAAAAAATAGACGCAAACAATACAGATTATAGACCGGCTTACGCAGTAGCAGCGTAAGTTTAACAAACTTACGGTCCCTCGCACCTCTCTTTGCCCTCTAAGAGAGGATTTTGCGGGGTCATCCTCTAGAGGGCTTGGATGAGCGGTTGCCTAGCCGCTCATCGACACCTTTAGGCTGGGTTGATACAGGTTTCGGGCGCTGAACCTGTATCAACCGAGATTGATCAGCGCTACTACGCACGTAGAGGCCTGTGGTGGGTTGTTTCCGGACTCGGGTTCGATTCCCGACACCTCCACCAATTAAATAGGAATATAGATTTTATCTACCATCTCTTGATACTCTTTTCGTACATCGCTATCGACTGTAATTCCACCTCCGCTTTTGTAAAGAAATCCAGTTGGGCTTTTTTCGATAAATCGAATCATGACGGCACTATCGATATTTTCTCCGTCAAAAACTCCAAAAACCCCTGTATAAAACCCTCTTTCATACTGTTCTACTTGTTCGATAATTTGGCAGGTGGATCGTTTTGGGGTGCCAGAGATGCTTCCAGCTGGCAAAAGTTTGTCAAATATCGTATGAAGATGTTTCTTCCAATCTTTTGGTAAAATGCCTTCGATGACACTACTTACTTGCAATAATCTTTTTTTATGCGCGGTAACTTCGTCAATATAGCGAAACTTTTCAACTTTGACATTGGTTGCAACCATATTGAGATCATTTCTCAAAAGGTCTACTACCATCGTATGTTCTGCCATCTCTTTTGTATCGCTTAAAATCTTCTCTTTTGCATTTGGCAGCGTTGCATCAATCGTACCTTTCATAGGATAAGTTGAGATCATACCGTTTTCGATTTTAATAAATCGTTCAGGTGAAAAACAGACAAAAGTATCGTCAAAATAGAGTTTGAATTTTGCTTTCGTGGCTTGGAAGATTTCAAATAAAGAGCAGTTTAATGTGATGGATGAAGGAAAAGTGAGGTTGAGCAGATAGGTGTTTCCTCTTTTTATCTCTTCTTGCACTGAGTCAAAAGCCATTTTATAATGTTCAAAGGTGACAGGCTGGATAGAGAGGATACGGCAGGGTTTCGTTGAAATTGTGTCGTGATTACTGATGAGAGGGGTTTGAAAGTAGATATTCGAAAGTTCATTGATTGGTTCAACGAAGATATTTTGTTTTTTATAATCGATGGCAAAAAGAAAGGGAATCCCTTTTTGTGCGTAGTAGCTGAGTCTATCCATGCATTATAAGTTTTTTCAGGACTGCCATGCGTACAGCTACGCCATTTTTTACCTGTTCTAGTACCTTACATCTTGGATCTGTCAAAACCTCGTCGCTGATGTCTATATTCCTATGGACCGGTCCGGGATGTAAAATGATGAGATCTTTATCTTTAATCAAATCTTTTGTTATGCAAAAATCGTTTCCATAGTCTCTTAAACTAGCATATATAGGGTATTTGTGCCGTTCCGTTTGTGTACGGAGGCTCATGATTGCATCCACTTCATTAATGATTGCATGAAGATCGTAAGAGATTGGAAGATCAGTTTTTGGTAGGAAATGAGGAGGAGCTACTAATATCACCTTCATGCCAAAACGTTGTAAAAGTTCGATATTGGAGTTTGCCACTCTTGAGTTTTTGATATCACCGACAATCGCTATTTTTTTCCCTTCCACTGCTTTAAAATGTTGTTTGAGCGTGAAAAGGTCTAAGAGCGCTTGGGTCGGATGGGCATGTGCCCCATCACCACCATTGATCAAGGAGCAGCTTACATATTTTGACAAGATATAAGGAACGCCCGCACTTTTATGCCGAACAACGATAGCATGAGGCTCCATAGCATTAAGATTTGCTGCTGTGTCAAAAAGTGTCTCTCCCTTCTTTGTAGAACTTTTGGAGACATCGAGACTGACAACTTCTGCTCCAAGTCGCTTTGCAGCTACCTCAAAACTGCTTCGGGTACGTGTGGAGTTTTCAAAAAAAATGGTAATGATGAGTTTGTTCTTCAATAGATGAGGAGTTGGTTCATTCAAGAACTTTTGAGCATCATCAAAAAGATCTTCAATTTCATCTTTTGTAAAATCTTTTGTAGTTATCAGATGGCGTATCATTTCACAATTGCCTCACAATCGTAGGTTATAGTAATTTAAGTTTAGCTATTATACTAAAAAATAGGAGGTGAAATATGAAAAAGATTTTTTTACTTGTAAGTGTTGCATTGATTTCACAGCTTTTTGCGGAAGTAATCACTTTTACAAAATCGGTTCCTGTCTATAAAAGTGTTGAGGTGGAACGTGTCATAACAAAGAGAGTGCCGTATGAAGAGTGCTGGTATGAAGAGATTCCTGAAGATGAGGGAAACGATGGAACCGTAGGAGCTATTATAGGGGGTGCGGCAGGAGGCATTTTAGGCCACCAAGTAGGCGGGGGCAGCGGGAAAACAGCTGCGACCATAGGTGGAGCCATTATAGGTTCGCTCGTTGGCAAAAATCTTGCAGAAAGAAACGCAAGACCGGGATATCGAACGGTGAAAAGGTGTAGAACGAGATACAAAGAGACACAAGAGCATGTGTATGAGTATAAAAACTATGCCAGAGTTATGGGACGAGACATTATGAAATACAGCGATAGACCATTACGAAGAATGCGAGTTCGTGTAACGCTGGAGTATTAAATCAAGCTCCAGCGGAACTTCATCAAAATAGGCTTCGTAAAAAGGATAGGTGATTTCAAAAAAATCATCTTTGTCTTCAAAAAGATTGATGTACCAATGATGGGGAATTGCATTTGCCTTCAAACATTGAAGGGAAAGCAGCGTATCATTAATACAACCCAATTTTGACGGCGTAACCAAAAGAGACGGAATTGCCAAATATTTGATCAAATCCACCATAAAAAAGTCTTTTTCAATTGGGACCATAAGACCTCCTGCTCCTTCTATAAAAACAATATCGCAAACATTTTGTATTTCTTCCACCTTTTTTTTGATATGCTCTAGGTCTATTGTCTGATCCTCTTTCGCAACAAAAGGAGCAGCTGGCAAAGAGAATTGATAGGGGACTATGTCATCGATGGCGGCATCTTTTAAGCTAGGATTAAGCTCTTGACATTTTTGTAAAAGTTTGCTACCATCCTCAGGAATGCCGTGCACTCCCGTTTCTATCGGTTTGATAGCTCCAGGTTTTAATCCCATCTTATGGGCAAGTTCCAATAGTTGAAGTGTGGTGTAGGTTTTGCCAACTCCTGTGTTGGTAGCGGTAACAAATATTTGCATACTGCTCCTTTTGGAATTTTCAAAAAATATATTACAATAAAATAAAATGAAGTTTAAAGAGGGGACGAGTGGGAGAAAAGGTAGAAACAAAAGAGGTCGTCAAACTGGAGGAGCCAAAAAAATATAAGGTGTTTTTACTCAATGACGACTATACGACGATGGATTTTGTCGTGGATATCCTTTGTGATATTTTCGACAAAAGTTATGAAGAGGCGGTCAATATCATGTTGACCATTCATAGACAGGGGAAAGGTCTGTGCGGTATCTATACATATGAGATTGCAGAAACGAAGATTGATCAGGTGCACAGACTTGCGCGAGCACATGAATTTCCCCTCAAAGCAGTAATGGAGGAAGAGTAATGATAAGCAATCAACTCAATTCGATTTTTAAAGAAGCTGTTAAATATGCCAAAAGACACAGACATGAATATTTGACGGTTGAACATGTCTTTCTGGCCCTTCTCAACAGTCCTGAGGGAGCTAAAATTTTAAAAGAGGCTGGAGCCGATATCGAAATCATGAAGCGAAAACTGATCCAGCATCTTGAATCTGTTTTGAAACCGTTACCGGAAAACGTTGTTCGTGAACCTTTTGAAACAGTGGCGCTTTCACGAGTGATAGAAAATATGATCCGACATATCCAAAACGCTGAGAAAAAAGAGGCGACTGTTGGAGATCTTCTTGTGGCACTGTTTGATGAGGAACACTCATACAGCGTCTATCTTTTGAAAGAACAAGGTATCTCGAAGCTCGATATCATGGAGATTGTTTCCCATCAAGCAGAAGTGGTCGAATCCAAGCCTTCCAAAAAGACGGATGAAGAGTCCTACTTGGCAAAATTTACAATCGATCTTTTAAAAGAGGCCAAAGAGGGCAAAATTGATCCTGTCATTGGTCGGGACAAAGAGATTGAGCGGGTGATGCAGATTCTGTGTCGCCGAAAGAAAAACAATCCTTTGCTCGTTGGTGAGCCTGGCGTTGGAAAAACGGCTATTGCAGAGGGGCTTGCACTTAAAATCGCAGCTGGTGAGATACCCGATGTTTTGGAAGGAGCATCTTTGTATTCCCTTGATATGGGTGCTCTTTTGGCTGGAACAAAGTATCGGGGCGATTTTGAAAAACGGCTCAAAGGTGTTGTGGAAGAACTCAAATCGATACCAAACGCTATTTTGTTTATCGATGAGATTCACACCATTGTGGGAGCTGGAGCAACACAGGGAGGCAGTATGGACGCTTCCAATATGCTCAAACCCGCTCTTGCCAGTGGAGCGATCAAATGTATCGGAGCAACGACATACGCAGAGTTTCGTAACTTTTTGGAAAAAGACAGGGCATTGAGTCGTCGATTTGCAAAAGTGGATGTCAAAGAGCCGGATCTAGAGACAACTTTTAAGATCTTGAAAGGCCTTAAAGATAAGTATGAAAAGCATCACAAAGTCAGATACCATATCAATGCCTTAAGAAGTGCAGTGGAACTTAGTGACAAATATATCAACGATCGTCAACTTCCTGATAAAGCGATCGATCTGATCGATGAGGTGGGAGCTAGTTTTCATCTAAGAAAAAAGAGACGATCCGTTGTTACAGTCAACGATATAGAAGATACGATTGCAAAGATGGTGGGACTTCCACCACAGCGAGTAACGAGTGACGATTTGGAAATATTGAAAAATCTGGAAGAAAAACTCAAAGAGCGAGTTCTAGGGCAAGAAGAAGCAGTAGAACAGTTGGCGATGGCCATCAAACGAAGCAGAGCTGGACTCAATCCACCAAACAAGCCGATAGGATCATTTCTTTTTGTGGGACCAACTGGAGTTGGAAAAACAGAGCTTGCCAAGGAGCTGGCACGGACGATGGGGGTACATTTTGAGCGGTTTGACATGAGTGAATACATGGAAAAACATGCAGTTTCCAGACTCATAGGTGCACCTCCTGGATATATAGGATATGAAGAGGGTGGTCTTTTGACAGAGACGATTCGAAAGCATCCCTATACAGTGCTTTTGCTCGATGAGATAGAGAAAGCCCATCCGGATTTGATCAATATCTTGTTGCAGGTGATGGATAATGCGACATTGACAGACAATAATGGTAATGTAGCTGATTTTAAACATGTAGTATTGATTATGACGAGTAACGTAGGAGCTACTGAAGCGAATGTCATGGGCTTTAAGCAAGAGAGTGTCAGTAAGTTTGATGAAGCGTTGAAGCAGTACTTTACGCCAGAATTTCGAAACAGACTTGATGCAATCGTACGATTTAGACCTCTGTCTCAAGAGATCGTAGAAGGGATTGTTGATAAATTCATAGCCGAACTAAATGATCAACTCGACAACAAATCGATTACACTCTCCCTAACGCCAAAAGCAAAAAAATATCTTGCACAAAAAGGGTATAGCCCTGAACTTGGTGCAAGACCGCTGGCACGAGTAATTAGTGAAGAGATCAAGACGCCTTTGACGAACGAGATTTTGTTCGGGAAACTCCGTCATGGCGGAAAAGTGAAAATCGATGAGAAAAAAGGGAAATTGGCTTTTACGATACAATGATCTATATTCCAAAACTGAGTCCATTTAGTTATACATTTCCTGATCCAAGATACGCTTCACCTGAAGGCATCGTTGCATTTGGGGGCGATTTGAGTCCAAACAGGGTGTTACAAGCCTACAAAAGAGGAATATTTCCTTGGTATAACGAGGGTGATCCTATTCTTTGGTGGTCACCAGATCCCCGATTGGTACTCTATCCACAATCTATAAAAATTTCACGCTCATTGAAAAAAAGCCTCAAAAAGTTTGAAGTCCGTTTTGATCAAAATTTTGAGGCGGTGATTCGAAATTGTAAAGATATCCGAAGCGAAACGTGGATACTTCCAGAAATCATTGAAGTCTTTTGTGAACTGCATGAGATGGGATTTGCTCATAGTGTGGAGACATACAAAGATGGAGAACTGGTGGGAGGACTGTATGGTTTGAGTCTGGGGGGAGCTTTTTTCGGTGAGAGTATGTTTGCTTTGGTGAGTGATGCGAGTAAGGTGGCTTTGGTGCATCTTTGTCGGTTTGTGCAAGAGCATGGACTCGATTTCATCGACTGTCAGATTCCTAGTGCCCATCTTAAACGTCTTGGAGCTGTAGAAGTTTCGAGGGACCATTTTCTTCAAGAGCTCGATATTGCTCTCCAAAAGCCAGGAGTTTTTGGCAAATGGAACTTTAAGTCCAAAAATACTACCCTTTAAAATAAAAAAATGTTAATAAAAAAGGAACAGTATGTATATCGATGAGATCCGTTTCTCTTTATGGCTCGATTTTTTAGAAAGAGAATTTATCCTGAAAGATTTCCAAAAAGTTATTGAACAGTATAAAATCACAGGAGCAACAAGCAATCCAGCCATTTTTAAAGAGGCCATTTTAAAATCACCTGCATATCAAGAACAATTGCAAACCCTGCAAGACAAAGATCCGAAAGGAAAATATGAAGCATTGGCTATCAAAGATATCCAGATGGCTGCTGATGTGCTTAAGCCTCTGTATGAAAAAGGAGATGATGGCTTTGTTAGTATCGAAGTAGATCCAAGACTTGCACATGATGCCCAAGGAACAATCAAAGAAGCAAAAAGATTGTATGATCAAATTGGACGAGACAATGTAATGATCAAGATTCCTGTCACTCCCGCAGGTTGTGAAGCCATTGAAGAGCTTGTAGCTAGCGGGATCCATGTCAATGCGACACTTATTTTTTCTCCGTATCAAGCTAGAGAGTGTCTTGATGCTATGGAGCGAGGATCGAGAAAAAATCCGGATGGCTATAAAGTATTAAGTGTTTTTGTGAGCCGTTTCGACAGGAAACTCGATCCCATTTTACAAAGCAAAGATTTACCTACTGGGAAAGTTGGCATCATGAATGCAGCCAAAATATACAATATGATTACAAAAAGAGACATTCCAAAAACAAGAACGTTGTTTGCAAGCACAGGCGTCAAAGGGAGTGCATATCCCGCCCACTACTATATCTCTAATCTGGTTGCTCCTGATAGTGTCAATACAGCTCCCCTACATACTATAGAAGCTTTTGCCGAAGATGGCGATCCAAAACCAAAACTTCCTATCCAACAAGAGGAGATAGATCAATTTTTTACAATGCTTAAAGCACATGAAATCGATATGAAGCAGGTTTATCACGATCTTTTACAAGAAGGACTCAAAGCATTTGAAGAGGCGTTTGAGGCTATTTTGCAAGAGCTGAAGTAAGTGACGGGGTGATATATGCTTGAATCTAAATATGTGGATGTGAGTAAACTCACATTCGAAACCACAAAAAAGTTTCGAAAATATCTCAAAAGACTTATTGAACTTGGTGGAAGTGACGTTCACTTGAAGGCCGGATCGGTCGTTCGAGGACGGGTGCATGGCGAAATTATTCCACTTTCTTCAGAAGTAATTACACGTCAAGAGGCTCTGACGCTTGCGAAGGAGCTTCTTCGAACACGATTTGATGAGTTGGTCGAGAATAAAGATATAGATTTTACCTATATTTATAATGAACAAATCCGTTTTCGTGGCAATCTCTTTTTCCAGATCAATGGTATTTCAGGTGTGTTTCGTGTCATTCCAACAGATATTAAATCGATCGATGAGCTTGGGCTTCCTTTAACACTCCATAAAATCACACAAATTCCAAGGGGGCTGGTATTAGTCACAGGAGTTACCGGAAGTGGTAAATCTACGACACTGGCAGCATTGATAGACGAGATCAACTCTACCCGCAAAGAGCATATCATTACCATAGAAGATCCTGTGGAGTTTGTCCATCAAGATAAAAAGTCCATTATAAACCAAAGAAATATTGGTCAAGATGCAAAAAGTTTTTCTAGAGCACTGAAAGCAGCACTGCGAGAAGACCCTGATGTTATCTTGGTAGGTGAGATGCGAGATTTAGAAACGATTGAAATGGCACTACATGCGGCAGAAACGGGCCATCTCGTTTTTTCTACGCTGCATACGCTGGATGCAAAAGAGACGATCAACAGAATCGTTAGTGTTTTCCCTCCAGAGGAGCAAAACAGGATTCGGATGATTTTGGCTTCAGTTCTAGAAGCAGTTATCTCTCAGAGGCTTGTCCGTAAAAAGAGCGGAGGGCGGATTGCTGCCGTAGAACTTTTACTCAAAACCAAAAGAATCGAGTCGATTATAGCCGAAGGACGTGATCTTGAAATTACGGAAGCCATTGAAGAAGGTAAAATCTATGGTATGCAGACATTTGATCAAGCCCTTTTGGATCTGTACAAACGCGGCCTTATCGACATGGATACCGCTTTAGAAAATGCAACGAGTCCGTCCGATATGAAACTGGCTATCAAAGGAATTGTAACGAGCAGTGCGCAAGAGGTGCAAAATGTGAATGTGAAACTTGATGATGGCATAATCGATTTAAAAGAAGAGCCTTAAGGAAAATAAAATATAATTTTTCATATAATTAGCTCCCTTTAAAATCTTACAATAAGGAAATTGCAATGTTAGAAGGCATCGTTAGAGAGAGTACCGGGAAAAAAGCTACCAAAGCTTTACGACGGGATGGTTATCTAATTGCCAACATTTATGGGAAGGACTTTCCAAACATTCATGCTGCGTTCAAAAAGGGTGATTTCATCCGAACTGTACGACATAAGGAGAAGTTGGCTTTCCCAGTAAAAGTAGGCGACAAAGAATTGGAAGTTGTTGTACAGGAGTATCAAAAAGATCCTGTAACATATGATCTTTTACATGTTGATTTGATGGTTGCACAGCCAGGTGTTGTGACATACTATATGGTACCTATCAAAACAGTCGGGACACCGATCGGTCTTAAAAACAAGGGTGTTCTAGTTACTTCCAAGAGAAGAATCAAAGTCAAAGGCGCCATCGAGAATATTCCTGATAGCATTACGCTTGATGTCAGCAACCTCGATGTTGGGGATGCTATCTTGATCCGAGACATTGAACTTCCTGAAGGCGTTGAGCATATGACAGCACCACACGTTGCAGTGGTAGGGGTTGTAAAAGCGAAATAATGCATCTTATTGTAGGGCTTGGCAATCCTGGTCCAAAATATGAACGCAATAGGCACAATATAGGCTTCATGGTGGTCGATCGATTGATCGAACGCCTAAAGCCGACCTCTATTTCCAAAAAAGAGTTCAAAGGCGAACTCTACAAATATGGCTCCATTCTTCTTCTAAAACCCTTGACCTATATGAATCTTAGTGGCCAAAGCGTACAAGCCGTGAAAAACTTTTATAAAATTGAGTTAGAAAATATTATTGTCATTCATGATGACTTAGACCTGGGTCTTGGTGCTCTGCGATTCAAAAAAGGGGGAAGTAGTGGAGGCCATAATGGACTCAAATCGATCGATGCACTTGTAGGCAAAGAGTATATACGGATACGATTCGGTATAGGAAGACCGCAAAGAAAAGAGGAAGTTGTCCGATATGTGCTCAGCGATTTTACTCAAAAAGAGTTTGAGTGCATAGCCCCGGTTATCGACAAAGCTGCGGAGGCTGCTCTGGCTCTTACGAAATCGAGCCTGGATGAAGTTCGATCCAGATATTCGCAAAAACAGCTCAACTGCCCCTAAAAAAATTTTTGTTACAATTGCATCGAAGCCAACCAAAGAGGGGCAATGGTCTATAGATATCTTGCAATAAACTATTTAAAATACTTTTTACTTCTCCTTATCTCTTTGACACTTTTTTTTGTAAGTCTTGACTATTTCCAGGTTTTCAAGTCACTTCCAGCATCTGCAAACCTACAGATTCTTTATCTGTATTACAAATCGCTGAATGCTATCGACTTGCTATTTCCAATTACGTTGATATTTGCTCTCATTGCACTCAAAAACAGGTTGATACGTTCCAATGAACTTGTTGCCATTTATGCTTTAGGATATAGCAAACGCGGTGTTGTAATGCCTGTGTTTCTTACATCGCTCCTTTTAACCATTTTGTATCTTTTTTTACATCTCACCTCATTTGCTTATGCCGATGAGTACGCAAACAATATCAAAAAATATCAATCCCTTTCCAGTGCCACCAAAGATCTCTTTTTCAAATACAACAACGATTATGTCTTCTTTGAAAAACTCTATCCACTAAACAAGAGAGCGCAAGGTATCAAAGTTTACGAACTCGAAAATCAAAAATTGCAAAAAATTATTTTCGCTCAAAGCGCAACATTTCAAAAAAGGAGTTGGCATTTGAGCGATGCAACCATTGTAGAAGTGAGTGATGGGAAGTTAATAGAAAGAAAAGCAGATCTATCCATCTTGCAAAACTATAAACCCAAAATTCTTGATTCAGTGTACGAAGGGAAAAGTTCCATCACATTGATCGATGCCCTAGAAGCGATAAAACTTTTAAAACAGCAGTCCTTGAATGTTGATCGGATCAAAGCCATCATCTTTTATCAGCTACTTTTTCCTTTTTTCGCTCCTTTTTTGATGATCATTATCTACTATTTTGTTCCGGTAACCGCCAGAATAACAAATCTCAATCTGTTTCTCTTTGGTGCCACTGTAACTTCTTTGATTGTATGGGGGTTTCTTTTTACCCTTGTGAAACTCGCTTTTAATGGCTCTTTGGATGCTTGGTACGCTATCGTTTTTCCGATAAGTTTGCTTCTTGTGATTGCCCTCTATCTTTATAAAAAGTTTTAGCACTTTTTTGCTAATATTGGGCAAACTCTCATAAAGGAAGTACGTGGATTACATAGCTCTGGCACAAAAATATGATACACCTTTATATGTTTATGATTTTAACGAAGTGGCAAAAAATTACGAAGCTATCAAAGAGGCTTTCAAAGCAAGAAAGTCGATTATTGCATATGCTGTCAAAGCCAACTCAAATATGAGTCTTCTCAAGCATTTGGCCGAACTTGGTAGCGGGGCAGATTGTGTAAGTATCGGGGAGGTGAAAAGAGCACTGCTTGCAGGTATTCCAAACTATAAAATAATCTTTAGCGGTGTTGGAAAAAGAGATGACGAGATAGAAGAAGCACTCTTAAAAGATATTTTGTATATAAATATCGAAAGTGAAGCAGAAACGTACCGGGTTGAAGAGATAGCGAAGAAACTTGGCAAAGTGGCTCGTGTCAGTTTCCGTGTCAATCCGAATATCGATCCCAAAACCCATCCCTATATCTCAACAGGGCTTCATGAAAACAAGTTCGGTGTTGAGATAGAGACGGCTAAAAAGCTCTATCTCTATGCCAAAAACTCTCCCTTTATCAATCCGGTTGCCATCCATTTTCACATCGGCAGCCAGTTAACAGAACTCGAACCTATCAAAGAGGCCAGTGCAATTGTTGCCGATCTTGTTCGAAGCCTCCAAAAACTTGATATCGATATCAAGTTTTTCGATGTCGGTGGCGGGCTTGGTATCCGATATAAAGATGAAAAGACAATCGAGCCTTACGACTATGCTCAGGCTATTCTTTCCACATTAAGAGGAACGGATATGACGATCGTATGTGAGCCTGGTCGATATATCGTAGGCAATGCCGGAGTCTTTTTGACAAAAGTACTTTATGAGAAACAAAGCGATAAAAAACGATTTGTCATCGTAGATGGAGCGATGAATGATCTGCTTAGACCAAGCTTGTACAATGCCTATCACGAAGTGGAAGTTGTTGGAAAAAGCGGGAATGAGAGTTTAGCAGATGTTGTTGGTCCTGTGTGTGAGAGTGGTGACTTTTTGGCAAAAAATAGAATGCTTCCTCCCACTAAACATGGTGATGTGATAGTCGTCAAAAGTGCAGGGGCCTACGGTTTTGTCATGGCAAGTAACTACAATACTCGTCCAAGACCTGCTGAAGTGGCTATAGAAAATGGCGAAGATAGACTCATTCGAGAGCGAGAAAGTTTCGAATATATCATAGAAAAAGAGATAAGGTTCATGGTGTGAAATTTTTCATCGATGTTCAAGGTACCCTTATCGATGATAAAGAGAGAAAACCGATTCGGGGGAGTATCGAATTCATTGAAGCGTTAAACGAAAACAAGATTCCCTATGTCATTATTACGAACAACACCAAACATTCAAGCCAAGATTTTTTGAACTACTTAAACGCACTTGGATTTTCGATTTCTAAAGAGCGTTACATCGACCCTTTGATGGTTTTGGAAGAGGTGTTGCCAAAAGATCCGATTGCTGCGTATGGGACAGAGGGATTTTTGCATGTTTTACGAGCTATGGGATATAGATTGGACTATAATGAGCCAAAAGCAGTTGTAATAAGTGTAAAAAGTGATTACACTTTTGATGAATTTGCCAAGATCAATGAGTTTTTACTGCAAGGTGCTTCTTTGATAGGAATGCACCAGACCTCCCTCTATGCAAAAGGGGATAAGCGATATCCTGGAGTAGGTGCACTTCTTGCAATGTTTGAATATGCTTGTGGCGTGGATTCAGAGGTAGTGGGCAAGCCTTCACGACTTTTTTACGAAAAAGCGCTTGCCAAGGTAGGAGGAGATTTTTCTGAGGTAACTATTATCAGTGATGATCCTCAAGGAGATTTAATAGGAGCAAAAAAACTTGATATGAAAACGGTCTTTGTATTGAGTGGAAAATATAAAGATGCACAGGAGATTGTACCGAAACTCCCAAAAGAGTATAGACCTGATTTGATTTATGATACCATTGCTCAAGCCGCAAGAGCGTTAGGAGTGTTATGATGGAAGATAAACTCAATCTATTGCGAGAAAAGATTGATACGATAGATGATAAGATATTAGAACTTCTGAATGAGCGAATGAAGATTGTCCAGGAGGTTGGAAAGCTGAAAAACTCCACAGGGGCTCCCATTTACAGACCCGAAAGAGAGATAGCAATCCTTAACAGGCTCAAATCCAAAAATGGTGGTCCTCTCAATGATGCGGCCATTGAAGCGATCTTTTTGGAGATCTTTGCGGTATCGAGGAATTTGGAGCGACCGGAGAGGGTTGCATATCTTGGACCCGAAGGCAGCTTTACCCATCAAGCAGCAGAGAGTCGATTTGGTGCTATGAGCGAATATCTTCCTATCCATTCTATCAGTGCCGTTTTTAAAGCCGTTGAGGCAGGGCGTGCAAAGTATGGAGTTGTCCCTATTGAAAACTCTATCGATGGCGTTGTGGGAGAGACTTTGGATCTTTTGGGTAAAAGTGATCTTAAAATCGTAGCTGAAACCTATATGCCGATTCATCACTCCTTTGCATCTTTGGAAGAGAAGCTTTCCAATATTAAAAAAATCTATTCTAAAGATATCGCTTTTGGACAGTGCCGGAACTTTTTAAACGAGCACTTTTTGGATGATGTTGAACTTATTCCAGTCGAGTCTACTGCAAAAGCGGCAAAACTGGCTTCTGGGGAGCGTGGAACAGCAGCCATTTGTTCCAATATCGCAGCTAAACTGTACAATCTGCCAATTTTATTTGAAAATATCGAAGATGTGGCCTCCAATATGACTCGATTTATTATTTTAAGTGATTTTAAAAACAGAAGAAGCGGATTTGACAAAACTTCTATCTTGGCGAAACTGCAGGACAGACCCGGTGCGCTGGTACATTTTTTGGAAGATTTTGATAAGGAAAACATCAATCTCACAAAAATCGAATCTCGTCCCGCTGAGGACAAAGATTTCAACTACTGGTTCTATATCGATTTTGATGGGCATATCGATGATGAAAATGTCCAAAAAGTTTTGCAAAAGCATATCCATGAGATAAAATGGCTTGGAAGTTATGCCAAATCAAAGGATAGTAATGCGCTTCAATGAGACACTTGAAAAGATAAAAACATATGAGGCAGGCAAACCGATAGAGCTCGTTGTACGGGAGTTTGGGATAGAGCCCCAAAACATCATAAAACTAGCTTCCAATGAAAATCCCTACGGTACCAGCCCAAAGGTCGTGGATGCGGTGCGAGAGATTGCCGATACGATGTATATGTATCCAGACGATAGTATGTTCGAACTCAAAAGTGCTTTAGCGAAGCGATTTGAAATTGATCAAAAAAACATTATTATCGGTGCTGGAAGCGATCAGGTTTTGGAGTTTTGTGCAAGAGCAGTACTAAATGAAAAGAGCAGTGTATTGATGAGCAAGATCACCTTTGCGATGTACGAGATCTATGCTTTGCAGCAAGGTGCAAAGATCATTCGAAGTAGCTGCTATCGACACGATTTGGAAGAGTTTTATGACCTATATAAAAAACATCATCCTGATATCATTCATATCTGTACACCAAACAATCCGACAGGAGATGCGTTAGATGCAGAGTATCTCTACTCTTTTTTAGATAACGTGCAAGAGCCACTTGTTATTGTCGATGGTGCGTATATGGAGTATGCTGCTTTCAAAGATGAAAAAAAGCGAATCCATCCGCAAGATTTGATCAAAAAATATCCAAATGTGATCTATTTGGGGACATTTTCCAAAGCGTATGGTCTTGGGGGTATGCGTGTTGGATACGGTATAGCTGATCAATCTGTTATCGGGCAGCTTTATAAACTGAGACCCCCTTTCAATATTACAACCCTCAGCCTCAAAGCGGCAACGACTGCCTTGGAAGATGAAGGGTTCGTTCAATATTCAATTGAACAAAACTTTCTTCAAATGGAGCGTTTTGTCAATTTTGCCTTGCAAAACGGTTTTGAATTTATCGACAGCTATACAAATTTTATCACCTATTTGCTTCCCGAGAACCGAAAATCGAAAAGTCTCAGTGAGGCTCTTTTGAAAAGAGGTGTAATTGTCCGAGATTTGACTGGGTATGGTATGAACGCTTTACGCATTACCGTTGGAACAAAAGAGCAAAATGACAGATTCTTTGAAATTTTCAAAGAGGTACTCAATGAATATTAAGAACTATACGATCGAAGAGTTGGAAGAGCTGAGTCAAAAAATTCGACAGCGAATTTTGGAAGTTGTAAGCAAAAATGGTGGTCATTTAAGCTCTACACTGGGCGCAGTTGAGCTTATTGTTTCTATGCACTATGTGTTTGATGTGGAGAAAGACCCCTTTATCTTTGATGTCAGCCATCAAGCCTATGCCCACAAACTTTTGACTGATCGGTGGGAGCAGTTTGATACACTGCGCCAATTTGGTGGCATCAGTGGATATACCAAACCGAAAGAGTCTCCGTATGACTACTGGGTTGCAGGACACAGTTCAACTTCCATCTCTTTGGCAGTTGGTGCGGCCAAAGCGATTGCCCTCAAAAATGAAGATCGAGTCCCTGTCGTTCTTATCGGCGATGGTGCTATGAGTGCCGGTATGGTTTATGAAGCGCTGAATGAACTGGGAGATAGAAAATATCCTGTAGTTATTATCCTAAATGATAACGAAATGAGTATCGCCAAACCGATAGGAGCGGTGAGTAAATATCTGAGTCAAAAGATGGCTAGCCCTTTTTATCAAAATATGAAAAAGCGAACAGAGCAGCTTTTGAAACATCTTCCAGAATCGGCTACCTACATTGCCAAACGGATGGAAGAGTCGTTAAAACTCATTACACCCGGTATTTTATTCGAAGAGCTAGGAATCGATTATATCGGTCCAATTGATGGGCACGATTTAAAAGTGCTGATCGAGACTCTTACGATCGCCAAACAGATGAATAGACCGGTTATCATTCATGCTCAAACCCTCAAAGGCAAAGGGTATAAAATCGCAGAAGGATATTATGAGCATTGGCACGGTGTGGGACCCTTTGACATCAGTACGGGTGAATCGCTGAAAAAAAGCACTAAACCGAGTGCAACATCGATTTTTAGTAAAAAGCTGTATGATTTGGCAAAAGAGGATGAAACAGTTGTCGGTGTTACAGCGGCTATGCCAAGTGGAACGGGCTTGAAACCTCTCATTGAAGATTTTGGGGATCGATTTTGGGATGTAGGAATTGCGGAACAGCATGCGGTTACTTCCATGGGCCCTTTGGCTAAAGAGGGTTTCAAACCGTTCGTCGCTATCTACTCCACCTTTTTGCAACGAGGGTATGATCAGGTTATTCACGATATCGCTTTGATGGATGTGGGTGTTGCATTTGCAATCGATAGAGCAGGTATCGTTGGAGAAGATGGAGAGACGCATCAAGGTGCTTTTGATGTAAGTTATCTTAGACCGATACCAAATATGCATCTTTTTGCTCCAAGAGATCCTAAAACTTTGGAGTATGCAGTTGAGTTTGCAAAAGATTTTGATCGTCCATGTGCTTTTCGCTATCCGCGAGGAAGTTTTATTTTAGATGATGAGTTTGAAGCAAAGCCATTTGAGCTTGGCAAGGCTGAACTTTTGGTAGAGAGTGAAGGCGATGTTTTATTCGTTGGATACGGTAATGGTGTGGGGCGTGCCTATGAGACAATGAAGCATATTGATGAGCCGGTCTCACTGCTTGATCTTCGGTTTGTAAAACCTCTTGATGTTGAGCTACTCCAAGAACTTTCTAAGAGATATCGACAATGGTTCGTATTTAGCGACAGTGCAAAACTTGGAGGAGTAGCGAGTGCACTTTTAGAATTGGAACTTCCTGTGGAGATTGTGACATTTGAGTATGAAGATCAATTTATTCCTCATGGAAAAGTGATCGATGTAGAAAAAGCGCTTGGACTATTGCCACAGCAGTTAGCAAAAAGAGTAAAATCTTTTATATAATCCCGCAAAAGCGGGATAGGTTTTAAAGTTCGTCTGCGTGTTTTGCAAGATACTCTGCAACACCTTCTGGTGTAGGTTTCATAGCCTCTTTTCCTTTTTCCCACTCAGCTGGGCACACTTCACCGTGTTCATTTGCAAACTCCATAGCATCCACCATTCGAATCATCTCATCGATGTTTCTTCCTAGAGGAAGGTCATTGATAACACAGTGTCGGATTGTTCCATCTTTATCGATTAGAAAACTTCCTCGAAGAGCAACTCCAGCCTCTTCAAGCAAAACATCGTAATCTTTTGCGATCTGCTTTGTAAGATCCGCTACGAGTGGGTACCGAATATTTCCGATACCACCTTTTTCTACAGGCGTATTTTTCCATGCGAGGTGTGTATAGTGGCTGTCTACAGAACATCCGATGACATTGATGCCTCTTTTTTTGAATTCATCAAGTCTGTGATCGAAGGCGATGATTTCGCTTGGACATACGAAAGTAAAATCGAGTGGATAGAAAAAGAGTACCGCTCCTTTTTCTCCAATGTTCTCATAGAGATTGAAGTTTTCATTGATTGTATTGTCCGGCATAACTGCTGGTGCCGTAAAGTCAGGTGCTTTTTTAGTAACGAGCATCCGTCTCTCCTTTTGGATAATTTTTTTCTTTTGCGAAACATTGTAATTATACCATTGATAAGCTAAATTATAATTTATAGATTATTTCATATCAAATGGTTCAATCAAATAATACAATTATCGGATGTCGATTTAGGATATAATATCTGCAAAAAAAAGGAATACAATGGCAAGGGAATTTCTCTTTACATCCGAATCGGTAACAGAAGGTCACCCAGACAAGATGGCAGATCAGATTAGTGATGCCATTTTGGACTATATCATTGAAAGAGACCCCAATGCAAGGGTAGCTTGTGAAACGTTACTGAGTAACGGATTTGCAATCATTGCCGGCGAACTAAAAACAACTACTTATGCACCTATGCAGGATATTGTCCGTGAAGTGATACGAGAAATTGGTTACACGGATGCGTTGTATGGCTTTGATTATCGAAGTGCAGGGGTATTGAATGGTGTAGGTGAGCAGTCTCCAGACATCAATCAAGGTGTCGATCAAGCGGGAGGTGAGATAGGTGCTGGCGATCAAGGATTGATGTTTGGATACGCTTGTAAAGAGACGGATGTCTTGATGCCACTTCCTATCACTATGGCTCATAGATTGACGCAAGAACTTGCCAATGCGAGAAAAGAGGGTGTTCTACCATTTTTACGACCAGACGGGAAAGCTCAAGTAACAGTCCAGTATGTTGACGGTAAACCAAAAAAGATTAAAACAATCGTTATATCAACCCAACACGATCCAGATGTAAGTTACAATCGCCTAAAAGATGCTGTTATTGAAGAAATAGTCTATAAGGTAATTCCGAAAGAGCTCATTGCTGACGATATCGTATATCATATCAATCCAACGGGACGATTTGTCATTGGAGGACCACAAGGGGATGCAGGACTTACAGGGAGAAAAATTATTGTCGATACCTATGGAGGAAGCTGTCCTCACGGTGGTGGTGCATTTAGTGGAAAAGATCCTACAAAAGTGGATAGAAGTGGGGCCTATGCTGCCCGATACGTAGCCAAAAATTTGGTTGCAAGTGGAGCATGTGAAAAAGCCACCGTACAGATAGCGTATGCAATAGGTGTTGTTGAACCAGTATCGATCATGGTAGATAGTCATGGAACTGCCAAAGTTCCCGATGAGAAACTTGAGGCATGTGTGCGAGACCTCTTTGATCTTACACCAAGAGGTATCATCAAAACACTTGATCTTTTGCGACCGATTTACAGAAAAACGGCTGCCTATGGTCATTTTGGGCGTGAACTGCCCGAGTTCACATGGGAAAAAACCGATAAGGCTGATGAAATTTCAGACTATTTAAAAATAAGGTAAGTTTAAATTTTTTATTGATATAGTTTGATTGACATTAACAAAATCATAAGGAGCAACTATGGCGGTATTGATTACTGATATCTGTATCAACTGTGGAGCATGTATAGATGAGTGTCCGGTTGAGGCAATCGTAGACGATGAGGACAATCCAACAGGAGAAGAGATTTATTACGTATATCCAGATAAATGTGTAGAATGTGTAGGGTATCATGATACGCCTGCATGTGCGGAAGCTTGTCCAACTGAAGGATGTATCGTTTGGGACAAATGTTATGAAGGAATGCCTTGCCGAGAAGACGTTCCTGCAGATGCTAGAGAGAGTCATCAACCAGTTATCGAGTAATCTTACAAGGGGCTTCGCCCCTTATTAATCTTCACTTTTTATTTTCAATTATGCTATTTTTGCTATAATCTCCCACTCATTAAAAATCCTCAGGAGTTGGATAGATGGAAAGAACACTCTCAATTATCAAGCCAGATGCCGTAGCGAAAAATGTAATCGGTAAAATTATCGATCGATTTGAAACAAATGGTCTCAGAATTGCTGCTATGAAAAAGATTCAGCTTTCAAAAAATGATGCAGCAAAATTTTATGAAGTTCACAAAGAAAGACCTTTCTTTAACGATCTTGTAGATTACATGACAAGTGGTCCTGTAGTCGTTATGGTATTGGAAGGGGAGAATGCCGTTGCAAAAAATAGAGAATTGATGGGTGCAACTGATCCTAAAGAAGCGAAACCTGGGACAATACGAGCAGATTTTGCTGAAAGTATCGAAGCAAATGCGGTACATGGGAGTGACAGTTTGGAAAATGCACAAAAAGAGATAGCTTTCTTTTTTGCACAAAGGGAAATTCTTTAAAGTGCAGATCGAATTTAAAAAAGTTGGATTTAATAAAAAAGAGATTACAATAGAGCGGAACAGTCTCCAGTTACATGGGGTATTGGATCGTCAAGATAAAGAGTTGGTAAAGTTTACTGGTGAGTTGACTGGTAGCCTAGAGTTAGAATGCAGTCGATGTGGATTGGATTTTACAAAAAAAATCAAGGAACCAATCCGATTGAAGTTTAGTGATGGCATCTATAGAGGTTTCGATGACGAGGCAGACGTTATCGAGTTTTATGAAGGTAAAATCGATTTCGATTCTATTATAGACTCTGAAGAAGAGTCCATCAAAGCAGGATATAATTACTGCAATCATTGCGAACAACAAGACGAAGGAGAAAATTATGGCAGTACCTAAGAGAAGAGTGAGTAAAACAAGAGCGGCTAAGAGAAGAACACACTACAAAATAAAACTTGTCAAACCTGTGAAAGATAAAGATGGTACTTGGAAACTACCACATCATGTAAATCCGACAACAGGCGAATATAAGTAAGACGACAACGATGGTCAGGATTGCAGTTGATGCAATGGGTGGGGACTTTGGTCCTTATCCTATCATAGAAGGAACAATTCTTGCTTTAAAAGAAAATCCCAACTTTAAAGCAATTCTTGTTGGTCATAAAGAAAAAATCCAAACACTCATACCCCACAAATATAACAATCGTATTGAAATTGTCCATGCAGAAGATGTTATCCGTATGGATGAAGCTGCTACAGAAGCTTTAAAAAGGAAAGAGAGTTCGATTTATAAAGCTGTTGAGCTTGTCAGAACTGGTGAAGCTGAAGGTGTGGTTTCTGCAGGCCATAGCGGAGCAACGATGAGTTTGGCAACTCTACGTATAGGAAGATTGAAAAACGTAAGCCGTCCAGCTATAGCTACATTGATGCCAACATATAAAAATAAAAAAAGCCTTGTATTGGATGTAGGTGCCAATGTAGATTGTAAACCGGAGCATCTTTTTGAATTTGGCGTAATGGGTGAGGCATACGCAACGGCTATCATGAATGTAGATAAGCCGAAGGTGGGACTACTTTCCAATGGTGAAGAAGAGACCAAGGGGAATGAGTTGACCAAGAATGCCTTCACAATGCTTAAATCTTTACCTACATTCATAGGCAATGTTGAAGGAAACAATATATTTGATGGTAGCGTCGACGTTATCGTTTGTGACGGATTCACAGGCAATATCGTTTTAAAAACGAGCGAGGGTGTGGCAGATGCTATCAGCAAGCTCATGAAGGCAAATATTAAAAAAACACCTATAAGAATGGCTGGTGCTTTGATGATGAAGAAAGTATTTCGATCA
>NC_009662.1:1862500-1877931 GCF_000010325.1 Nitratiruptor sp. SB155-2
TTTGCCACTCCAGTAGAAGCTGCAATCGCACTCTATCTTGATGTTTTGAACCTTTTCATCTCGTTACTACAAATTCTTGGGATTTTTGGCAGTGATGAATAACAACTCCTTAGAGCCGAAACTTTTTCGGCTCATTGATGCAAATCTCAATAGACTAAAAGAGGGTATCCGTGTTGTGGAAGATATCCAAAGGTATATATTTGAGAATAAAAATATCGCTTCACAACTCAAAAATCTTCGCCACCAAGCCACTTATGATGATGAAAGACTTTTACAATATAGAGATATCAAAGGAGATGTTTTAAAAGAGTCTATACCCAGTGAAGAACAAAGAAGTAATATTCAAGCTCTGCTACAAGCAAATATAAAAAGAGCTCAAGAAGCCGCAAGAGTTCTAGAAGAGTGCTTTAAACTGCTTGACGCAAAACAATCACAAAGATTCAAAACGATCCGTTATGAACTCTATGATATAGAAAAGAAACTTTAATCTTCAAAAAAGATTTCAGTAGTTTGGTTAATATCAAAAGTGGTTTCAGAAGTTTTGTTGGTCTCCAGCTCTTTTACTTCTACTCTCCATTTTCCTGGCACTCTTCCCGGTAAAAATCGATAATCATAGACAGAACCATAATATGGCGGAACCTTGAATATTCGAACTCTATCATCTTTACCATTTGGCGAAATCCAATGAAATCGAACAGTTAAACCTTTGGCATTGTCCGATCTGTTGATCAAATAGGCACAGGTGATTCGCTCTCCCTCTTGGTCACATATCACTTTGGCCCAAAGCATCAAAGGAATTAATACAACGATCAATCGACCCATAAAAACACCACTTCAAATTCAAGATAAGAATGAGGATACTCTCGAAAAAGTCTTTTCAACTCGCCTATAGAAGCCATCTTTTTTCCTGCACTTACTCCACTTCTTTTAATATAGGTAAACATCTCTTTGGACGAAGAGAAAAAGAGTCTATACACCCTTTTCTCATAGTTTAGCATAAAAAAGTTTCGTGCTTGTTGCAAAATCTCATCTTCAGTGTATATAGGTGATTCGATTCCCAGCATAGAATGAATCGTTTTGAAGGTATTGCTGGTAAAAAGTGCTAAAGAAAGAGGTATTTGCAACTGACTCAGCCTATAAAAAAGAGTGGGCAGATCTTTGCTCCACTGGAGTGAAGAGGAAGCAAATATTTGATCAATATCTAGTCGCTTGATCCTTTCAAAACACGCTTTCGTGTCAAAATCGCATATGATTTTTTCTACCTTCTCTTCTGGGTGTAGTGCAAGCATATTGGATGAGAGATCACATGCGTACAACTTTTCAAATTCCCAAAAAATAGACCTGTACACCTCTCCGCTGCCAGCACCTAAATCAGCAATCTTTTTTCCTTGATATTTAGAGTTTTTGACAAGATGCTTTGCCACTTTTGATTGTATGATTTTATACTGCTGATAATCCGAAGCGAAACGATTGAACTCTTTGATATGGTGCAAAAATCTTTACCTTGTTTTTAAACTTTTTGGGTATAATTGGGCTAAAAATAGAAAAGGAAACTTGATGATAAAAGTTCTTTTTATCCTTCAAATCGTTCTTGCCATCATTCTAACCATCGTTATTTTACTACAAAAAAGCTCTTCTATCGGTCTAGGAGCATACAGCGGAAGCAATGAATCTGTCTTTGGCGCAAAAGGACCACAAGGATTTTTGGCACGACTGACTTTCTTTTTGGCAACCGTTTTTGTCTTCAATACTATTTTGCTCGGATACTTGTACAATAAAAATTATACAAAATCGGTGGTAGATACGATCAAAGTACAAAAAACGGTACCTATACCTACTGTCCCAACACCTATAACAGAACAAAAATCGAATGTTCCAGAGGCTCCTGCGGCGAAGTAGCGCCGCATTTTTGCTTGTTTGTTCTCTCCTTTTTTCGGATGCCCATATTTTCGTTTATCACCGTTTTGGCGATCCAAGGTATCCTTCCACAAACACATCTCTTGCAGAACTTGAAGCGCAATTTACCTATTTCAAACAACACCACTACAAAGTCGTTTCTCTCTCTACACTGGTACAAGCACTTCAAAACAAAAAAGAGATTCCTTCAAACTGGGTTATACTGACAATCGATGATGGATTTAAAAGTTTTTTAAATGCACTCCCTCTTTTTCTTAAGTTCCACTATCCTTTTACCCTCTTTTTGGCAACCAAACCGATAGAAAACCGCTATCCAGACTATCTAAGCTGGAAGGATCTCAAAAAAATAGCTCAATATGGAGAAATCGCTTTTCATTCCCATACGCACCCTCATCTTGTGGATTTAAGTAACCAAGAGATCCGTAACGATACCAAAAAGGGATTGGAGCTTTTTATAAAAAGGCTTGGATATATTCCAAAATATTATGCCTATCCATATGGCGAATATAATGAACGTGTAAAAAGAGTGATCAAGTCCTTCGGATTTACAGCCATTTGCAACCAAAACACAGGAGCAATTTCTAAAAAGAGCGATATATATGATTTAGACAGGATCGCTCTTGTAGGAAAAGTCTCACTTCCCAAACAACTTTCCATCACACACCTGGATGCTGTGTGGTTTGAACCAAAAAGATATCCGAAAGATGGTATTTTACAAAAAGTAAAAATACAAATAGATCCGATATATAAACACGCTTTTCTTTATGTGACAGGATATGGATGGCAAAAAGTTACTGTAAACGACGGTTTTATTGATCAAAAACTGCACCTACCACTAACAAAAAAGCGTATTAGAGTGATAATAAAGGTAAAAAATAGTAAAATTAGTACAAAAATTTTGGTGAGGAGCCGATATGGAACTGAATGAGATCTATGAATATGCGCGTGATCATATGCAAAAGAGTTTGGATGTTTTGAAAAAAGATTTCAATACTCTTCGAACCGGTCGGGTGACAACAGCAGTTGTTGAAAATATCAAAGTGGACTATTATGGAGCACCAACGCCACTGAATCAGGCGGCTAGCGTCGTTGCAGCTGATGCAACAACGATCGTTATCTCTCCATGGGACAAATCACTGCTTGGAGAAATAGAAAGAGCTATTCAAGAAGCAAATATCGGTGTCAATCCAAACAATGACGGTGATCAGATCAAGCTCTTTTTTCCCCCAATGACAGTGGAGCAAAGAGAAGCGGAAGCGAAAAAAGCAAAACAGTTTGGTGAAAAAGCAAAAATCGCCATCCGAAATGTTCGACGCGATGCAAATGACAAGATCAAAAAACTCTTTAAAGATAAAGCGATCACAGAAGATGAAGAGAAACGAGGACTCGAAGAGGTCCAAAAAATTACCGATGAGTTTATCAAAAAAGTGGACGATTTAGTCAAACAAAAAGAGCAAGAGATTATGAAGGTGTAACTAAGACCAGCCGTAGGCTGAGCAAACAAACTGCTTTGCTTGCGTGTCTTAGTGGAAAGCTGTGAATATATGTGAGTCCTAAAATCAAGGATTTTAGTGACGAACATATGAACAGCTAGGTTACCTTGAAGAAAACGAAGCTGAGGAATACGAAGCAAGTTTCCGGTTCACCAGCCGTAGGCTGAGCAAGCAAACTGCTTTGCTTGCCCTCTTTTTGATCAAAATCTATTGTAACAGTTGAAGGATTACGATGTTGGATATAGAAAAGATATATAAAGAGAGCGGTGCTTTGCTGAAAGGGCATTTCTTGCTCTCTTCAGGCAAACATAGCCCAAACTATTTGCAAAGTGCAAAAGTTTTAGAAGATCCAAAAAAGGCTGAACTTCTTGCAAAAGAACTTGCAAAACAGATTCAAGCAGCAGGGATTGAAGTCGATACTGTCTGCTCTCCTGCCATAGGCGGTCTTTTGGCCGGATATGAACTGGCTCGAGCTCTTGGAGTCCGATTTATCTTTACCGAAAGAAAAGACGGAAAAATGACACTTCGCAGGGGTTTTGAAGTAGAACCAGGCGAAAAAGTACTTATTTGTGAAGATATCATAACCACGGGTGGTAGTGCTATGGAAGCGGCAAAAGAGATGGAAAAACGAGGAGCCGAAGTTGTCGCATTTGCAGCCTTGGCCAACAGAGGAGTGTGTCAAAGAACAGGTAGCGAGATTCCTTCAAAGTCTGAGTGCAAACTCCCATCCAACAAGACTCTTTTTGCACTTGCAGACTTCACATTCCCTATCTATGAACCAAAAGAATGTCCCATGTGCGCGGAGGGCAGCGAACCGATCAAACCTGGTAGTCGAGGTAATTGAGACCGGTATGAGATGGAGAAGTGTCAAACAGGGCAAAATCGATAAATCACAAACCGAAACGAAACAAAAAGATTATAGCCCTGCGCCTATTTCAGATCGCCTCAAAGCCTTTTTAACCGATACTTTTATGATCACTATGCCTATTATGTATATTGTCATCTACCTTGTCATGGGTAGCAGAGAAGGTTTTCGCGAACATATGGCGGCAGGGTGGCTCTATATCATCATTCCCCATTATCTCATCGTAACGTTCCTTTGGACTATCAAGGGCGAAACGCCCGGGATGCGGGCATACGATATGAAAATCATCAGATGGAACAGTTTAGAAAATCCAAACTTTTTCCAATCCACCATCCGCTATATTGCCATGCCTTTTTCTATATTATCCATAGTTGGAGTAGTGATTGCATTCTTTAGAAAGGATAAAGCGACATTTCACGATCTCATTTCTTTGACTAGAATGATCCATGTTCCCAAAAAATAGGCTCTTTCTCCTTGTATCTACGTTTTATTTTTGGTTTTTCGCCATTATCGGCGTGTATGTTATCTATATGCCAAAAGTTTTGGAGCTCAAAGGGTACTCTTCATTCGAAATTGGTATCGTATTTGCCATGAGTCCATTAATGCGGTTTTTGACACCTTTTTTATTTTTAAAAAAATTTCGACTTGATCAAAAAGCGTTTGCTTTTTCGCTTCTTTTAGCTATCTCTTCTGGAATTCTTTTTTTCATAACGATCAGCAACTTTGTACTTTTTCTGATTCCCAACATCTTCATAGGAATCGCTTTTGCATTGATGCTTCCCTATGTAGAGACAATCGCTTTAGCCAAAATAGGAAAAGAGAAATACGGCAGAAGCAGACTCTTTGGTTCAATCGGATTCATTGTAGTTGCACTGGTTCTTGCTAAATTTATGGACAATCCAAATATCGCTTTAGATCTTCTTTTTATCACTATTCTTATGACGGTAGTCGTCTCTTTTTTCTTTTTACAAGAAACATCGATGGCAAAAATGAGTAAAGGCTCCATCAATTTTTTCAAACACTGGCCTTTGTGGGCCAATCTCTTTTTAATGCAGGTGAGTTTTGGACCATTCTATAACTTTTTTACTATCTATGAAAGCGAGCAGGGGTTAGATTATGCAACGATCAGCTATCTGTGGACATTCGGCGTTCTAGCTGAAATTATCATGCTCTATTTTCAAGCCCCATTGATGAAAAAAAATCTTCTTTCTTTACTGAAACTCTCATCTGGTATCACGGCGTTTCGATGGCTTCTCCTATTTCTTTTCCCAACAAATCTACCAATTCTTTACGTTTCTCAATCACTGCACGCTTTTAGTTTTGCACTCTACTACTCCGCAGCAATAAGCTACCTTTTCCATATCTACAACAACAAAACACTTGCACAACAGTTTTTTGGAGGAGTGAGTTTTGGCCTGGGCGGCATGGTGGGAAGTTTTCTTGCAGGTTTATTATATGGAAAATACCTTTTCTTATATGCAGCTGTCATAGCATTTTTATCATTTTTGGTTATAATTTTGGAAAGGCTAAAAAGGGATAGTAATGTTAAAAACAATTAAATCAAAATTTATAACTATGTTGATACTCTCATTGGTCCTCATTTTCCTGACTTTTTCTTTTTATCTCCTCAATAACACAAAATCACTTTTTACACAGCAGGGGGTCAAAAATATAGAAACACTCTCTCAAACAGCGTTTATAGCTTTGCGTACAAGTATGAATCTGGGTTCGAAAGAGGCGATTGAGTCAACGATACATGCACTGAAAAAGATAAAAGGAATATCGCATATTGAAATATATCGTTCTCGAAAAATCGATGAACTTTTTGGTCAAATCGAAAAAAATAATAATCGAAATCCCGTTATCCAAAAGGTTTTCCAAACCAAAAAGAAGATAATTCTCGCTCGAAAAAGTAAAATCGATTACTACAAACCATTGATTGCAAACAAAAGCTGCTTAACATGCCATACCAATGCCAAAATCGGTGAGGTTCTTGGCGTGATTGAAATAGGTCTTGATCAAAAGGATCTTGATGAGAAACTAGATAGTCTCACACGTATCGTCTTCTCCGCCATAATAATTTCTATTATCCTTTTGATCGGAATTTTTTCCTACTTTTTTCATAAAAATGTTTTCAAACCACTTACTGTTATGGCCCTCAGGGCTAAAGATATAGCAACGGGATCTGGCGATCTCACAAAAAGACTCAATTTCAAAAAAGAGGATGAGATCGCTCAGGTTGGAAAATGGATCGACAGATTTATCGAAAAAATCCAACAGATAGTTCGTAGTATTCAAGAAAAAGCTCATATCAACTTTACTATTGCCGATAAACTGAAAAAAGAGTCCAAAAGAGTTCATGCAACTCTGCTGAACAATATAGATCTCGTTAATCAGAGTGTAAAAGAGGGGGATAGAGTTAAAAAGGATCTCCAAGAGAGTCTCCAAAGCATCAAAAAGTCCCAAGAATATGTTGAAGAGGCAAAGAATAGGATCGATGCCGTTCAAGAATCGATATCACATCTGCTCACAGAGGTCAACAGACAATCCAAAAATGGTCTTGAAATAGCGAATCGTTTGGAACAACTTTCACAAAGAGCCATAGAAGTACGCAATGTACTTGATCTGATCGAAGATATCGCCACAAAAACCAATCTTTTAGCTCTCAATGCTGCCATTGAGGCTGCAAGAAGCGGCGAACATGGCAAAGGGTTTGCCGTTGTGGCAGATGAGGTACGAAATCTTGCAGAACAGTCTCAAAAAAGTCTGGCAGAATCGTATAAAATTATCGAACAGATCGTTGAAGATATCGTGGAAACAAGTAAATTGATGGCCCAAAATGCCAAAGAATTACAAGCTATTAACAATCAAGTCCATAAAAATGAAGAGGATATTTCACAGATTCACTCTTTCATGGATCAAGTAAACCAGATAAGCAATACCTCTTATGAACAATCGAAAGAGTTGGCACAATCGGTGGAAAATATCCTCTATAAAATCAATCAAGTCAAGGAGAGTTCAAGTAACAGTTTGCATAGTGTAGATTCTATCATTGAGATGATAAATGAACTAGAAGGGGTAGCCGAAGAACTGGAGAAGGTTCTACGGCAGTTTAAAGTCTAGACTACGCTTTAATGGCGTAATAGCACCGTTTTGGCGAATCGATTTTCCCTTCATTTTTTAGTCTTTTGATCACTTTGTCTACCTCTTTCTTATCGACACCCAAAGCCTCAGCGATTTCACCACTTTTCATAGGTCTATCGGCGTTTTTTAGAAATTCCAAAACTTTTTCTTCCATCTATCCTCCTTTATAAGGTTTCTACCAATTGCTCTAACGGTAATCTATGTTTTGGAGGCTGAGGTTTGAGTCTGTATCCAAAGGTCAGAATAAGGGCAACCTCTTCTTTTTGAGGATCAAGACCCAAATAATTTTCTACTTTTGCTTTTTCAAATCCTTCGATCGGACAGCTGTCTATCTTTCGAAAAGCAGCTCCTGTCATCATATTTGCCGCTGCTATATAGCACTGTTTTTGCACCCAGCAACTTATATCCTGCTCAGCCAAAAAACTTTTATAACGTTCTATATAAGCTTTTGTTCTCGCTTCATCCAATCCCCTTCTTGCAAACATGGCCTGGATATATGTATCATCTTGCACTACCAATTTATTCGCTTTGACGACAACAAGATGACTACATGTGGTAATCTGCTTTTGATTCCAGCAAAAAGGCTGAAGTGCCGCTTTTTTCTTTTCATCTTCAATAACCAAAAATCTCCACGGCTCCATCCCAAAAGAGCTTGGACTCAAACGCCCACACTCTAATATGAATTCAAAATCTTCCTTTGCGATCTTCCTGGTTTGATCAAATATCTTACACGCATGGCGAAATTCCATTGCTTCTAAAAAAGGATCATGCATGATAAATCCTCTCTTTTATAGAAAGTACATAATTTCCTAAATCTTCATATCTCTTTCTTGCTTCAGGCAATATATCTTCATGATCTATTATATTCCTATGAATCGTAGTATCTACTTTTTCCATCAATTCCAAAAGTGTGTTCACATCCTCTTTGGAGATATCACAAAATGATGTAAAATCATTCCCTTCAAAAAACCGGATTCTGTTTGTTTTGGCAGTATACTCTTCTAAAAACCATTTGGCTCCTTCACAATGAAAAGAGGCCTCTTTTAAAAACTGCATCAAAGCACTTATTTTCTCTATTTCCTCTTGCTTGTTTTGCGTATACGCCATGGCCGAATCATATATGAGCTGTGCTTTTTTAAGATTTTGTGACACCGCTTTTTGTTTCAAAAGTAGATACACAACATATCCTATCAAGATAGAAATAGCGGCACTCACAGCGATACCTAAAGCTGGTGCGGCATGAGATGAACCAACAATCAGTGAACTATAAAAGCTGTACGCCTCTTCAAAAAAGGTTCTTCCCAATAGATCGGGACTGAGATTGAGCCCTTTCAATATAGCACCACCCAATCCAAAGCCGACAAAAATGACTATGGATGTTACAATACCCCAAATAACTGCTCCAGCATTTCCCTTTTTCGGCTCCACAATCGTATATTCGCTCTCGAACTCAAAATCTGGAAGCTGTGGTTTTTGAGACTCTTTATCCTCAGAAAGCTGTTTTGGAATACCATTTATAGACTTAACGGCCTTTTTTGCTCGCTCCAATACTCCAACTTCCAGCTCTTGCAGTAAAAGTTCAAATTTTTCTTTGGCCAACCGATACTCTTCAACGGCTTCATTGAAATTTTGCTGAATCTCTTGGGCAACCTCTTTCGATTTTTGGATCAACTCTTTGATTTTGGTACTTTTACTCATAGCTCATCCTTTATTTTTTCTGTTTCGCCATCCTTTTTCGGACATGGGGATCGAGATAGCGTTTTCGGATCCGAATCGATTTTGGCGTCACTTCCACAAGTTCATCCTCTTCTATCCATTCCAGTGCCCGCTCCAGTGTCATCTTTCTTGGAGGAGTCAGTTTGATAGCATCATCGCTTCCTGAAGCTCTGACGTTGGTTAGATTTTTCCCCTTGATGGGGTTGACTTCCAGGTCATTTGGACGAGAATGCTCTCCTATAATCATCCCGACATAGACTTCCGTTCCAGGTTCAATGAAAAGCACTCCTCTTTCTTGCAGGTTGAACAGCGCATAAGCGAGAGCTTTTCCACTCTCCATAGAAATCAATGCACCATTTTTCCGGTGCTCCACCTCTCCCACAAATGGTCGGAAATCCAAAAAGGAGTGGTTCATAACCCCCTCCCCTTTGGTATCGGTCAAAAATTCGCTTCGAAAACCGATAAGCCCACGAGCCGGTATCTCAAATTCGATTCTCACATACCCCTCATCCATCGGAGTCATAGAACTCATAACGGCCTTTCGGCGACCCAACTTATCGATCACCGTTCCGCTGAAATCTTCCGGGACATCCACTACAAGATACTCAAATGGTTCGAGTCGTATACCGTTTTCCTCCTTTATAATCACTTCGGGTCTTGAGATATTGAACTCATACCCTTCTCGTCGCATATTCTCGGCCAAAATCGTGATTTGCAATTCACCCCGGCCGCTCACTTTGAATCGTCCTTCTCCAACCTCTTGGACTTTCATCGCGATATTTGTCTCAGTCTCTTTAAAAAGGCGATCTTTAAGCTTGTTGGATGTCACATGTTTTCCCTCAAGCCCTGCCAAAGGTGAATCATTGACACTAAAATAGACACTGAGTGTCGGCTCTTCGATATGAAGAGGATCGAGTGGCATAGGGTTTGCCGGATCCACAAGGCTATCGCCTACATCGATACCCTCAAACCCGGCAATCGCTACGATATCGCCAGCTTCGGCCTCGTCAATCTCCATTCTATTAAGGCCCAAAAAGCCGATAAGTTTGGAGATTCGCCCCTTTTGTTCCTCTCCATCGGCTTTGACAAGAAGCAGTTCGTCTCCCCGCTTCACTTGACCGTTAAAGATCCTTGCAATGCCGATACGACCTACATAGTTGTCATAATCAAGTGTAAAGACTTGAATCTGCGTCGGATTTTCAGGACTTCCGCTTGGAGAAGGTACGTGCTCGATAATCGCTTCGAAAAGGGGAGTCAAGTCTTTGTTTTCATCATCCAAATTCCATTTGGCATATCCGTCTCTTGCAGCTGCATAAAGAATCGGAAAATCGAGCTGCTCTTCGTTGGCATCCATCGCCACAAAAAGGTCAAATATCTCATCGACGACACGTTCTGGTTCAGCTGCAGGTTTATCGATTTTATTGATTACCACAATTGGCTTTAGTCCCAAACTGATCGCTTTTTTCACAACAAACTTTGTTTGGGGCATAACACCCTCTTGTGCATCCACTAAAAGCAGTACCCCATCTACCATCTTCAAAACCCGCTCTACCTCGCCACCAAAGTCGGCGTGTCCGGGAGTATCGATGATATTGATTTTAAAATCGCCATAACGAATAGCCGTATTTTTTGAAAGAATCGTAATACCACGTTCTCGCTCCAAATCGTTACTGTCCATGGCCCGTTCAGCCAACTCTTTGTGCGCTTCGATAGTGCCTGATTGTTTTAAAAGTTCATCAACTAGTGTTGTTTTTCCGTGATCAACGTGTGCTATTACCGCAATATTTCGAATTTTTTGCATCCATTTCCTCTTTTTAACCTAAAATTTATCTTATTTTACTACCCTTTTGCAAAAGGAGAGATTAAATGATCAACTACTTGATTTTTGATATGGATGGAACGCTGATTGACAGCTCTGCAATCATCTCAAATTCCATCAACTATGTGCGAAGCAAACTCGGACTTCCGCCAATGGATAAAAGAATTATTTTAGAAGCGGTCAACGATACCTCCATTCATCGGCCAAAATTTTTTTACGGAGTGGAAGAATACAAGAAAGAACATGTAGAGTGGTTTCGGGAATACTATGCAAAAAACCATCACAAAGAGACGATTTTATATACAGGTGTAAAAGAACTACTAGAAGAGATACGACCATATTTTCACCTCTCCCTTGCAACAAATGCATACAGGGAGAGTGCAGAGCTTATTCTCAAAAATCTTGGCATCTATAACTATTTTGAGATCATCGTCTGTGGCGATGAGGTCGCTCATCCAAAACCGGCTCCCGATATGATAGAAAAAATTATCGACTTTTTTGGATGCAAAAAAGATGAAATTATGCTTATAGGGGATGGAAAAACGGATGAAGAGGCAGCACAAGCAGCTGGAATAAAATTTTTAAAAGTGAACTGGGGATGGAGTCGATATGAGGATGCGATACAAAGCGTGGAAGAGTTGAGAAAAATTCTTTTATCCCTTAAAGCCTAATGCCATAAATCTCGTGATACAGACTCATCGCATACCGATCGCTCATCCCCGCTATGAAATCGGCTACGACTCTGTATACCTTCTCTCTTTTTGCCCGTTCATAAAACTCATCCGGCATCAGCCTCGGCTCCTCCACCAAGGCCTGGAAAAGTCCTTCGATACACTTTTTTCCTGCATACATTTTCCGTAATATCTGGGAATGCCTGTAAAGCTTTTCAAACAAAATCTTTTTCAGTTTTTTGATCTGTGTCGCTATGGAAGATGGATAGCATATCGGAAGGGGTTCACTTGCTGGGATAGTAGCACATAATACTTGGTCACTTTTTGGAATATGCTTTTGGGATTCATTGATCAAAGATATAACCATCTTGGCAATAAGCAGTGAAGTAAAACGATATCGAAACAGTTTCTCTTCCTTTTTATACCCCTCCTTTTGTGCTTCCTCCATCACTTCCTGGACAAGATCATTCTCTTCAATCGTATCAAAATCGATCAAATCATATTTGATCCCATCATCGATATCAGCACTGATATAGGCAATTTCATCCGCTTTGTCCACAATCATCGCTTCTAGGCTCGGATGGTAATCGAGTTTAAATACCTCATCGTACCAACTGCTTAAAAAATGCTTTTTGTATGGATAGGAGTGCTTTAAAATTCCTTCAAGAGTAGCAAAGGTGAGATTGAGTCCATCAAAATCTTTATACCGTTTTTCAAGTTTCGTAACCACTCGAAATGATTGAAAATTGTGTTCAAATCCATTCGAACTAAACGATTTTTTGATCAAAAGATCCAGTGCATCCCCACCCACGTGCCCAAAAGGGGTATGACCAAGATCGTGAGCAAGAGCGATGGATTCAGCTAAAGGTTCGCTAAGACCAAGTTCTCGTGCAATCGTTCTTGAAATCTGTGCAACCTCCAAAGAGTGAGTAAGACGAGTCCTAAAATAGTCTCCTACATAGTTGATAAAGACCTGTGTTTTATATTCAAGTCTACGAAAAGATGAGGAGTGAATGATTCGGTCGCGATCTCTATAGAAAGAGTCTCGAAAATCGTTGATACTTGGATAAAAACGATCACTGCATTGCATTGCGAAGCTTTTTGAGTTTTCTAAAGACATTTGCAAAATCTATCTCCACTGCACATACTCCTTCCAATTTCGCCTTTTCATTCAAAAAATCGCCAACTTTTTTATATTTTCCATCTTCAAGGCAGTAGATTTTCGCTTTGTAATCTTTAGGATAGACAAGAATATAATACTTCACTCCCTCCTCGGCATAAATGGCAAATTTCACATCCTCATCTCTTGTAGCGCTTGATGGACTTACCACTTCTGCTATGATAAAAGGGGCTTTTTGGATAAAATCGGTAAGTTCTCCACATACCACACTGATATCTGGACGCACTACATTTTTCTCATCTATCTTCCAATCCTCTTCTACCAAAACATAACACTCATCACACTCTTCTAAAGATTTTTCCAATTCATGAGCAATTCGAGAAAGCAACATCTGATGGTCACTCACCGGACTTGGAGCCATAGAAATTGGCACACCATCAATAAGTTCCCAATCTCCTTCCCACTGTTTATAATCCTCATATGTATATTCCGGAATATAGCGGACTGTCATAGGAATCCTTTGTGGTATAATCTACAACCATTATAGCAAAAGGATGGCTATGCAAGTGACACTTCTTCATCACTCCCCTTTGCCTGTGGCTGCTCATGCCATTAGAACCTGCTGGCAAAGTTTTGACAAAAGCGATGGAGGAGGTCCAAAAGACCAGGAACTGATCGACAGAGTGGGAAACAAGTATAAACACGCTTCCACATTGGAACATCTGGTCTATACCTTTTACATACAAGGGATAAGCCGTGCTTTATTGCAGGAACTTGCCCGTCACCGTATGGCAAGCCTTTCAGTAAAATCGACCCGTTACACTCTCAAAGAACTTAAAAATGCAGAGCCTTTCGATGAAAAAGATTTCGAGGGAGCCAGTAAATATATCGTTTTAACCGGCAATGAGCTAGTGGATACGATGAGTATCAAAGCTCTTAATAACCTGCAAAAAGTTTTGAAAGAAGGGATTTCGAACGACATAGCAAAATACTGCTTGCCAGAGTGTTACAAAACAGAACTGACATGGACAATCAATGCCAGAAGTCTTCAAAACTTTTTAAACCTTCGAAGCAGCAAATCGGCCCTTTGGGAAATCAGAAATCTCGCAAAGGCGATTTTCGAAGCCTTGCCAAACGATCACAAATATCTTTTTGAGGAGTGTATGCATACCCAATGAATAAAAGAATCATTGCAAACCTCTTGTGCCTTTGCATACCTCTTTTTCTCACAGGCTGTGTGCAAAAAGTCCACGTTCGCGAACTCTCAGTTCCTGTAAAAAATCCAGATATACGATATCTTGATATCAAACCTTTTGCCAATGATCGATTTGGATTTCAAGCCAAACTCAAAAAGGATCTTTTACAGACATACATTAACGGAAAACCATTTTTTCATATTGGCTCATATCCTACAAAACTGCTTGGATCGATTCACACAACACAAAAACTCATAAAAAACGAGACAAGAACAAAAAATCTCTGCCTTGCTTATCAAACAAAAAACAACAAACATGAGTGCATCGCCTCAGAAAATATTCCTTATGAGTGTTCTTTTATTCGATTGATCGCTTATGTACATGTTACTCTTCAAAGTTCTACACAAACACTGTTTGATAGAAATTTTTCTGAATATGAAACCAAAAAGATTTGCAATGAACTAAAACTGATTTTAGATACACAAAAAGTGATACAAACTATTCATCCAAACAAAGAAACCGTCTTGATAAAAAACTATAAAGTCTCTTATCCAAAAAACAGTATTGATCCCTATCCTATCTATGTTAAGCTGCTTCAAAGAATCGAGAAAAGAATATATTATGCTATAGCACCGCATCTTGTCTCCAAGAGTATCGAGCTTCCAACGACAATCAATGGAAAAAAGTGTGATTTTATGGAAAAAGTAGCTGACCTTGCTGATGAAGGTAAATACACCCAAGCATTGCAACTGTTACAACAACTAAAGCAAAAGTATTCCAACAGTTATGAAATATACTTTGCTCAAGGAGCAATTTTCGAAGTCCTTGGCAACAAACAAAAAGCTTTGCAAAATTATCAATATGCTTGTCGTATCAATCCAAATCCTGCATGCCAATCTCGTATCGAATCCATCAAGAACGAGTTTTGGCTCAACCGTATCATCTCTTCAAACGAAGACGCTGAGCATGAGTGATGGCGACTGCCATCGCATCTGTGATATCGAGTGGCTTTACCTCCTTTTTAATTCCTAAAATCTTTTTGACCATAAAGGCAACCTGCTCTTTGGATGCTTTCGCTTTTCCTGTCAAAGCCTTTTTGACCTGCAATGGTGTATATGCACTAAAATTCCCATGAAGCTGAATGATTCGAAGAGCTAAAGCTCCTCGAAATTGAGCCAGTTTCAAAACGGTTTGAGGGTTGTAGGCATAAAAGATATCTTCCATAGCTACCTCATCAACACTATGGGAAGAAAAGACCATATCAAGACCTTCTATCATTTGAGAAAGTTGATATTGAAATTCCGATGGCTTTATTTTCACAAGTCCCGCTTCAATAAGCTTCATATGTGAATTATTCAATTCAACAATTGCGTACCCTAAATTTCGGCTCCCAGGATCGATACCAAGTATATTCACATATCCTCCACAAAAAAAGCAAAAAATGTGAAAAATTCAAAAAGCCCGATTTTACGGCACTTTAAGAATATTTT